>JAISJS010000077.1 GCA_031261385.1 Treponema sp. | reverse complement strand
CCACTTCACCTGCACCCTGCCGGCCAGGGGCGGGGCAAAGTCTTCAACGGCCTGCGCAATGGCAAGCCCGGTCTTCCGATCGGCACGGTCAAAAAAGAATACAAATTCCTCGCCGCCGTAACGGCCAAGAAAATCGCCTTTTCGCAGCATAGCGGTAATGATTGCAACGACATGGCGCAGGGCCTCATCGCCGGCCTGATGTCCCCATGTATCGTTAAAATCCTTAAAGTGATCGATATCCATCATCACAACGCCGCAGGAAATTTTCCGGTTCATGGTGGCCTTGATTTCAGCATCGGCCCGTTCCATGAAGGAGCGGCGGTTCATCGCGCCGGTAAGCGGATCATGGCTGGCAAGGTACTTAAAGCGCGACTCGCTTTCCTGCAGGGCTTCCACGGCAGTATTACGCAGATCGATTTCGCTGCGGAGGCTGTCCGCCAAAACCTGCAAATCATTTTCCCGCTGGCGCAGTTCCTTGAGCGTAGCGTCCATCTTGAAAACCATGCTGTTAAAGGCGGTGGAAAATTCTCCAAGGAACTGAACATGCTGCGAGAAATCACCCTGCTCCACCATCTGGACCTGCCAGATCATGTGCCGGAGGTGGGCCTGCAGGGTTTTCATGCACCCCGGAATAATGCCCCGGACTGAAATTGCCGGGGAAAGATCTCCGCCGGCAAACGAGTACAGCGCTTCGCGAATGGCCTTTAGATCGTTGTGGATATCCTGCAGCTCAGGAATATCGGCAAGCTCGCCTTCCAGCGGAGGAAGCGCGTTATCCTTTAAGAGCTTTCGGATATGATCCAGTACCACCGGTATCTCTGTCATCAGCGTTTCCGTTATAGTACCATCCCGTTTGTTCCCGTGGCTTCAAAGCGGCAGGTGCGGGACCCGGTGCACCAGCAGTCTATCTCCCGGACATCAAAGCCTTTGCCGCTGAACGATTCCAGGATCCCCCGTATAAACCCTTCATCATAGATGCAGATCACTTCTGAGGTATCGGGCATACCGGAACAATCAAGATCTTCATCCACGGTAAAAATAAAATGGTCTCCGCCTGCGGAAGAGCTTTCCACCCGAAAAATGCCGATTCCCAAATCGTTAAACCACTGTTGAATGTTATTTGCCAAGGTCCCAATATTGGCAGAACCCTTCAGGAATTTTTCGTAGAAGGACTTTCCTGCAAGAAAGCCTGCCTCCCGAAACAGGGTGTCGGCAGTTTCTGTGCCATAATGCTGTTCCAGAACATCCCGCAGGGTAAACTGGAAAAGCCGGTAATTTTCGATACGGGTGGTAGGCCCCAGATTGGGCCGGGCCACCTGCATATCTGCGCCAACGGTTTCATCCCAGGAAAACTTGTATTTTCTCTTACCTTCTGTCGACATAGCGCCTCCGGACCAGTTGATAACGAATTGTATCACAATATGCCGGAAAATCACAAGCGAATCGGTGACAAAAACAGCCATTTTGGAGTATCATTACTTGTTATGATCGATTTTGTCCATTTACACGTTCATTCTGATTATTCACTGCTTGACGGCGCCGCTTCGGTGGAAAATCTCGCGGCAAAGGCGGCGTCCCTCGGGATGAAGCACCTTGCCATTACCGACCACGGCAATATGTTCGGGGTGCTGAAATTTGTGAACGCCTGCCTTGGCGACAAGGATCACCCGCTCAAAGGCCGCGAGGCGGTACACCCTATTGTCGGCAGTGAATTTTACATGGCTTCCGGCTCCCGGAAGGAGCATAAGGGCACGGAAACCGGCAACAAATACTATCACCTGATACTCCTTGCCGCCTCCGAACAGGGCTACCGGAATTTGATGAAACTTTCGTCATATTCCTATATTGAGGGATTTTACTACAAGCCCCGGATCGACCGGGAACTGCTGGAAAAGTACCATGCCGGGCTTATCTGCCTTTCCGCCTGTCTTGCGGGGGAGATTCCCTGTTTGATTCTTAACGGGCAGATTGCCGAAGCGGAAAAAACCGCCCGGTGGTTCAATGATCTTTTTGGACAGGACAATTTCTATCTGGAACTGCAGGATCACGGCATTGCCGAACAGAAACAGGTAAATTCTCGTTTAGCCGATATTGCCCGCCGCACCGGTATCCCGCTTGTTGCGACTAACGACATTCACTATGTGGAACGTGAAGACGCCGCCGCCCAGGATCTGCTGCTCTGCATCGGTACCCAGGCTAAAAAGAACGATGTAAAGCGTATGCGTTTTGACGGCAGTGAATTCTATTTTAAGACCGGGGACGAAATGGCCGCCCTGTTTCCCGAATACCCGGAAGCCATTACCAACACGGTTCGCATTGCGGAGCGCTGTAAAACCGAAATTCCCACACCCGGTCCCCTGCTGCCGGACTTTGAAATCCCCCAAGGCTTTTCCAACGCCGATGAATACCTGCGCCACCTCACCATGGAAGGGCTTGAAAAACGGTACCCCAATTTTGGAGCAGAAATCCGGCAGCGCGCTGAATATGAACTTTCTGTGATCATCAAAATGGGCTTTCCCGGCTATTTTCTTATCGTGGCGGACTTTATCAACTGGGCTAAGGAACACGACATTCCGGTAGGTCCCGGGCGCGGCTCCGGCGCAGGATCCATCGTCGCGTATGCCCTGCGAATCACCAACAACGATCCCATCAAATACAATCTGCTTTTTGAACGCTTCCTGAACCCCGAACGGATCTCCATGCCGGACTTTGACGTGGACTTTGCCAACGAAGGCCGGCAAAAAGTTATCGACTATGTAACCGGCAAGTATGGCGAGAAACGGGTTGGGCAGATCATCACCTTTGGCACGATGAAGGCCAAGGCCGCCGTCAAAGATGTAGCCCGCGCATTGGACATCAGCATTGATAAATCCAATATGATAACCAAGCTTATCCCCGAAGATCCCAAGATGACCCTGAAAAAAGCTTTTGAAACCGAGCCGCGTCTTGGCGAACTGGAACAGGATATAGAATACCAGGAACTTTTTGCCATGGCCCGCAAACTTGAAGGCAAGAACCGCAATTCCAGTATTCATGCGTCGGGGATCGTCATCGGTAAAAGTGATTTGATGGATTATGTTCCGCTTTTTAAGGATAAAAACGGAGTTGTCGGCGCCCAATACACGATGGATATTATTGAGCCCCAGGGCCTTGTCAAGATGGACTTCCTCGGACTTAAAACGCTTGACCTTATTGACCACTCGGTAAAACTGATACGCCGCAGGGGTAAGGAATATGCAGCCTTCGATATCGAAAAAATCAGCGAGACCGGTACGCCGGAGTCCGATGCGGTCTTTAAGATGCTCGGTGAAGGAAAAAGTTACGGCGTGTTTCAGTTTGAATCCGATGGAATGCAGAAAGTTTTAAAAGACGCCCAACCGAACAGCATTGAAGACCTTATCGCCTTGAACGCCCTCTACCGGCCGGGGCCGATGCAGTTTATCGACCAGTTTGTCGCTTCCAAAAACGGCAGCAAGGCCATAACGTACCCCGACCCAAGCCTTGAAGGTATCCTCAAAGAAACCTACGGGGTCATCGTCTATCAGGAACAGGTTATGCAGGTTGCCCAAATTGTCGCGGGGTTTACCCTGGGTCATGCCGATGAGCTTCGCCGGGCTATGGGAAAAAAGAAGATGGACGTCATGGTCAAAGAAAAAGTGAAGTTCATCGACGGCGCGGTGGAACGGGGTTACAGCAAACAAAAGGCTGATGAAATTTTTGTGCTGCTTATTCCGTTTGCCGGTTACGGCTTTAACAAGAGCCATGCGGCGGCGTATGCGGTATTGGCCTATCAGACGGCCTGGCTTAAAGCAAACTTCCCGGTGGAATTCATGGCCGCCAACATGACCAATGAAATTTCCAGTACCGATAAACTTCCGCTGTATATTGATGAAGCCCGCAGAATGGGCATTGCAATCGATCCCCCCGACATCAACCGCTCGGATGGTTTGTTCACCGTAGTTGACGGACGTATCGTCTACGGATTAACGGGCATCAAGGGATTGGGAGAAGCTTCGGCAGAAGAAATTGTCGCCTGCCGCAAGGACGGCCCATACAAAGACCTTATCGATTTTTTAAACCGCGTTGATATAAAAACCGTCGGTAAAAAAGTGATAGAGCTGCTTATCCAGACCGGCGCCTTTGACAAGTTAGGACAAACACGGCAGACCCTGGTGATGAACCTGGAAGCGGCGGTGGATTATATTCAGGGGATCAAAGAAGACAAGAAAAGCGGGCAGTCACTTTTTGGAGATGCGGGGGAAACGGAATTCGGTGATTTTAAATTCCAGGAATTCCCCGAACCGGAACGGGAAGAACGGCTTAAGATTGAAAAAGAACTTATCGGTTTTTATTTTTCAGGCCATCCCCTGGATGATTACCGGGAAGCATGGGAGCAGTTTGTAAAACTGGATCTCTCCGATACCGATAATGCACATGAAGGGGATTATACCCTGATAGGCATGTTAAAAAGCCTGAAACCCTATGTGAGCAAGAGCGGCAAGACCATGGCCTTTGGCGCTCTTACCGATTACCGCGGAGAAACAGATTTAACGTTCTTTGAAGACGCCTGGAAAAACTGCCGGGATAAAATTTCTGCAGGCGCCATAATTGCCCTTAAGGGCAAGCTGGATAAAAAGCGGGGCAAGACAAGTTTCCTTGTTGATTCAATCCTTGATCCCGAGCTGATTAAAAACAAAGAACAGCTTCTCGAATATTGTTCCACCCAGGGCGGGGCGCGATCCGCACGAACCGGAGCGGCAGATTTGGCGGAACTGGACGATTACAAAGAAGCCTGGAAACAGTTTGTAACCCTGGACCTCTCTAATGCGGATACTGCTTCCGATAGTGATTATACCTTGATAGGCATACTGACCCGCCTTAAACCGATCTTTACCAAAAAAGACAATAAACCGATGGCCTTCGGTTCTCTTACCGATTATCAAGGTGAAATCGATCTGGTTTTTTTCCCGGGTACCTGGGAATTCTGCAGGGACAATGTCAAGGAAGGGCACTGCGTTGCCGTTAAGGGAAAGCTGGACAGAAGCCGGGACAAATTGAGCTTCCAGGTAAGCTCGGTTCTTGAATTGGGAAAGCTCAGGCGGAAGGCGGCAAAACTGGCCGCAGATGCTCCGTCTGCAGATATTCCGTCAGAGACAGGCAGCACGGCACGCGAGAGCCCTGTCTGGAAGGAACTGCATATACGGCTGGCAGAGAATGCGGCAGCACAGGAAGAAAATCTCTACCCGCTGCAGGAGTATCTTAAAAATAATCCTGCGCCCTGTCCGGTGCTTATTCATGTGCCGGTTCCGGGAGGCGAAACAGTAATTCGCACGGCTGCCCAAACAAATGCCGGAACAGAGACGTTAACGCTTTCAAACGGACTGCTTGCGGTCAATGGACTGCTTGCAGTCAATGGACTGCTTGCAGTCCACAGTGTTGCTGAAGCGTGGGGGAAATAAATTATGCAATTTTTTATGCAGCTGCTGTCAAGTCTTATCAGCCTTTATATGCTGCTCATTCTTATCCGCATTGTGCTTACCTGGTTCAGCGGCGTTCAATTCGGGCGGCCCTTTGAAATTCTTTCCAGCATAACCGATCCCTACCTTGACTGGTGGCGGGGCATCCTGAATCTGCGGTTCGGCGCAGTGGACCTTTCCCCGCTCGTTGCAATAACAGCGCTGTCTCTGGCCCAAAATATATTTTCCGCATTCGCCCGTTACGGTAAAATCAGTCTGGGGATCATCCTCGTTATTATCCTGCAGGCTCTTTGGTCGGTAATGACTTTTTTCCTGGGCTTTTTCATAGTGATTCTGATTCTGTGTCTCATTGCCCATCTTTTAAAATTAAATGTATACAGCCCCTTTTGGCGTCTTATAAACTCCATTTCCCAGCCCATTCTGTTCAGAATAAACCGTATCCTCTTTGGGAAACGGCTTGTCAATTATTTAACCAGTATCATTATCTCCCTTATCATTTTACTGGTGATACGTATCGCAGGAGGCTTTGCCGTTTGGCAGGCCTCACTCCTTCTGGCAAAACTTCCCATATAAAATGTTTCTTCGTGAACTTACTCAAGCCTATGAATGGGCAGGAAGAAAAGACAGCGCCGCGCTTGCAGGCCTTACCCGCATAGGGATTAACAGTGTTGCCGGCCTCCTCTGCCATTATCCCCGAAAAATGGAAGATACCACTCGTATAGTTCCGATCAAGGATTTTGGCATTTCGCAAATCTGTACCGATGTACAGGTCATTGCCCACGCCTGGATCGGCTTTGGCAGAATGAGAACCCTTAAAGTTCTTGTGGAAGATAACACCGGAACAGCGGCGCTGGTATGTTTCAACCGTTCGTTTTTGAAAGATAAATTTGTTGTCGGAAGCCGCTTCCGTATTTGGGGTAAGTTCCATTACAAATACGGAGAGATTCAATCGTCAGATTTTGATTATGAGACTCCCGAAGAAGCTGCAAACTCAAGCGGTCTCCTGCCAATCTATCCGCTGACCGAGGGATTAAAGTCACCGGTGCTGCAGCGTCTTGTAAAACATGCATTGGAAGAATACGCAGCTTCTCTTGACGATGAACTCCCCCAGGAAATAATTCTTCGCGACGGCCTGCTGCATAAAAGCCGGGCAATAGCGGCCATTCATTTTCCTTCTTCCATTCCCGAATTTGAAACAGCCAGAAGAACATTAATCTACGAAGAACTTTTTTATCTTGAGGTAATGATCGGAATGCGTGCATTGGAACGCCGGAAAAACGCCGCCCTTCCACCCTCCACCCTCCCCTCTTCCCCCTCCCCCTCTTCCCCTTTCTCTCCGTTGCAGCAGCGGCTTATCGAACGGCTTCCCTTCGATTTAACTGCAGGACAAATTACCGCTGCGGAAGAAATCAATCAGGACATGGACGGTAACTATCCCATGGCGCGGCTCTTACAGGGAGATGTCGGTTCGGGGAAAACTCTGGTCTCATTTTTGGCAGCTTTAAGAGCAGTTGAACCTGTACCCGGGGGACAGGCTGCAATCATGGCGCCCACGGAACTGCTTGCCCGCCAGCATGCGGAAAATGCCGCAAGATTGCTGGAACCTTTGGGGATACGGCTTTGCTTCCTTACCGGAAATGTAAAAGCGGCAGGACGGGCAATATTATTAAAACGCCTCTCTGAAGGAGAGATTGATATTGTGGTGGGAACTCATGCATTATTTTCAAAAGATGTAATCTATAAAAACCTCCGCCTTGTGGTAATCGACGAACAGCACCGTTTCGGTGTAACCCAGCGCAGTCTTATTATGTCAAAAGGAAAAAATCCCAATCTCCTTATGATGAGCGCAACTCCTATCCCCCGGACCCTTGCCCTCACCGTATTTGGCGATATGGATGTTTCGGTAATACGCGATATGCCGCCGGGAAGAAAACCGGTAAAGACCCACCTGGCAAAAGAATCCAATGAGAAAAAAGTCTATGATTTTGTCAGAAAGGAATTGGCTGCGGGACGGCAGGCGTATTTTGTGTATCCGCTGATAGGCGATAATGAAGTGCAGAATGTAAAAGATCTAAAAGACGCCGTTTCCATGACAGAACGGCTCTCCCGTGAAATTTTCCCTAACTATAAAACAGCCCTGATCCATTCAAAAATTGATGAAGAAGAAAAACAGCGGATTATGAATGGCTTCCGTAAAGGCGAAATAAATATTCTTGCAGCCACAAGCGTTGTAGAGGTTGGCGTTGATGTGCCGAATGCAAGCTGTATGGTTATAGAACATGCTGAACGTTTTGGCCTTTCAAGTCTGCATCAGCTTCGCGGCAGGGTCGGAAGAGGTCAGGATCAATCCTACTGTTTTCTGATTTATTCGGATCAGAATATTCCCTCCGATCTTTTTGGAAAGAAACCGGAAGAGTTAAGCGAAGAGGATCGCACCAAAGAAGGCAAGCGCCTTATGGTGATGCTTGAAAATTCCGACGGTTTTATTATTGCTGAAAAAGACCTCATATTCAGGGGCCCGGGTCAGATTACCGGTACTGAACAATCCGGTTATATTTCCCTCGGCATTGCAGACCCCGTCAATGACGCCGCGGAGCTTGAACGCGCCCGGACCGATGTTTTTGCCATACTTGAAACAGACCCCGGTTTTCTCTTAAGCGGACACCAATGCATTGCCGAAACCTTAAAACGTGCGCCGCATTTCAGTTCGGCGGGGCTTTAAGCCGCTGTACGCAATAATACCACAGAGAGGAAGAAAACCGCAGAGGACACGGAGAAAGAACACAAAGATCGCAGAGAGAATTCAGAGAAAAAATTTAAGTCCTTTCTTTCTCTGCGTCCTCTGTGAAAGCTCTGTGTTCTCTGCGGTTTATCTTTTTCTACACTTTTTCTATGCCAGGGCCTGGGCGAAGTCGGCAATTAAGTCCTCTGCATCTTCAAGCCCTATCGCAAGACGGATCAGCGTGTCGGTGATACCGAGCCGTTCTTTGTCGGCGGCGGAAGTTGCGATATTGCTCATCGTCACCGGGCGCGAAGCAATGGTCTCCACACCGCCAAGGCTCGGCGCCGCCGCGGCAAGTGTAACTTTTTCGTAAAAGCGCAGAGCCTGTTCCGTGGTTTTGGTTTTGAAGGCAAGCATGGCTCCCGCGCCTGAGGCTTGCTTTTCGTGAATCGCCTTATCCGGATGACCGGCAAGGCCGGGGTAATACACATTGGTCACATTTTTGTGGGTCAAAAGCCATTCGGCAATGCGCTGCGCCGAGGCCTGCTGGGTTTCCAGCCGCACCTTAAGGGTCTTAATCCCCCGCATCACAAGCCACTCATCCCAGGGGCCCGGTATCGCGCCGAAACTGTTCTGCACGGTGTGCAGTTTATCACCTAACTTATTAGTCGCCGTTACCGCCAGGCCGAGAACCACATCGCTGTGTCCGCCCAAAAATTTTGTCGCCGAGTGGACAACGATATCCGCGCCAAGTTCTATGGGCCGCTGGAGGTAAGGAGTCATAAAGGTATTATCCACGATGGCAAGTATCCCCGCTTTCTTTGCAATACCGATGCAGGCAGAAAGGTCGGTAATTTTAAGCAGCGGATTGGAAGGCGATTCAAGATAAAGCGCTTTGGTATTGGACCGCAGCGCCTTGGTTATATTTTCCGGATTGCTTGAATCCACCAGGGTCGTCTCAATTCCCATGCGCTTGTAAAAAGTATTGAGGATAAAAAGGCTCCCGCCGTAAACTTCCTCGGCGGCTATGACATGGTCCCCCGCAGAAAGCAGCCCAAACACCGACGAAATCGCCGCCATACCGCTGCCAAACGCGTAACCCTTTGCCCCGCCCTCAAGGGCCGCAATAATTTCTTCGAGCGCCAGCCGTGTCGGATGCCCCCCCCGCGAATAATCAAACGGCTGACTGTCCGGCCCTTTCGACATATCCCGTCTTAAAAAAGTCGAAGTCTGATAAATGGTGACCCCAAGGGCGCCGGTGACCGGGTCTGTTTCGTGGCCGTTGTGGATGAGCTGAGTGGATTTATGCATGATGAGGCATTATAAGATGAAAATGGGAAAACAGCAATACTGATATATATAACAACACTCCTATGCCCCCTAGTTTTCTCAAGGGCGCACAGGAATAATGCGGGGGTCCTGACTGGCAAACTCGCACCCATCTTCGATGGCTGCGATTTCCCAGCCACCCCCCTGTGCATTCTTTACAAGTGCGCCCTTTACATCCCCAGGGTGCATAGGAGTGCCATTTCCAAGTATCAGTTTCTATTATCTCCCTTTTTCGCCTTCTTTTCCTTTGCGGTTTTTTATCTTAAAATAATTCACATCAAATAATTCACTGATTGATTTATACCATTTTATCTGATAAAAATAATTTATGCTCAATATGCAACAGGGGAACAATACCAAAGAAAATCTCGCGCTTATGGTGCAGGCTGTAAAGGGTGTGCTTGAGGGGGAGACGGATCTTATTGTGGGGCTGGCGCAGGTTTCGGCTGTTATTGGGGTTTATCTCAATGAGGTTAATTGGGTTGGCTTCTACTTTTTGAAGGGGAAGGAACTGGTGTTGGGGCCTTTTCAGGGGCTGCCGGCTTGTTCACGGATTGGGGAAGGAAAGGGGGTTTGCGGCAGGGCAGTTCTGGAAAAAGAGACCATTGTTGTGGGGGATGTTCATGCGTTTCCGGGACATATTGCCTGTGATTCAGCTTCTGCTTCG
>JAISJS010000039.1 GCA_031261385.1 Treponema sp. | reverse complement strand
AAGAGCAGCTTTTTACTGCCGCCCTCCCCCTTTGAATAAAAACTAACGCCGTTCCGCCTTAGATGCGGTTTCCACAATTTCCGCGGCCCTCTGGGGAGTCGATTCGCCCAAAGCGATCGCTTTTAACTGATCCGCCAAAGTCTGCTTTAACCGGGGATAGGTGATTTCCCGGTATCCGTAAGCCCTGTCCTGCATAATGCGGATAACTTCGTTAATATCCCCTTGCGCATTTTCGGAGAAAGCGCTTAGGTCAACCACATGGTCGCTTTGAACCGGAAGATAGGCAAACACCGTGTCTATCAGAATCTTTGCCCCTTCGGTCATAAACCATTCATAGAACTGCCACGCCTCATCGGGGTGCTTGCTTTCCTTGCTCAGACACACTACCACATCCACATTGGGAGCCACCGGCGCGGGTTTGCCGTCGTTGTTCCAGTCGATGGTAAATACTTCATAGGATTCCCCGACGCCAAAGGTATCAAGGCTGCCGGTAACCCATGAGCCGTTGGCTATCATGGGGGCGAGCTTTTCGGTTTCCCAGATGGTGGTAGAATCGTTGTAGACGTTGATGCCCAGTGCGCCGTCCTGGACTATCCCATTGTCAAAGAGGCTTTTCCAAATAGTAAACGCCTGCACGATGTCGGGATCCGTAAAGGGAGTTTGCCCTTCAAAGGCGGAATAGAGCTTGGCCGGGTTCACGTCACCAGCGATATTGATGAACGTATCAATGTTTATCCAATCGTCTTTTGCGCCGAGCATCAGCGGCAGCTCGCCGTTTGCCCGGAAGGTCTTGGTTACCGCCAGCAACTCGTTGTAATTGGTCGGGATTTTTAGACCATATTTGTCAAAATAGGACATATTTGCCCAAATATATCCGGCAGCTCCGGCGCCCAAGGGCAGCCCGTAGTAACTGTCAAGGTTTCCCTTTACCATATCCATAAACACAGGGAGAAATTTGCTTTCCCATGCAGGGCCCCAAGCTTGGGCCGCCTTTGGTGCCACATCAACGGTAAACTCTTGAAATTCCTTCATAATTGCGCCGGTCTGAACGCCGAATAGATCCGGCCCTTCGCCGGAGGCTACCATAACCTTAAGTGTCTGGACGTGGTCGGTATAGGCAATCTGCTGAAGTTCCACCTTGATGCCTGTATTTTTAGCGTCCCAGGCAGCCATAACTTTGTCCCATGTTTCATCAGCACCGGGATTCCATGTGCGGAAGCTGAGGGTTACCGGTTGTTTCCCGTCTGCCGATGCCTTTTCGCTTTTGTTACAAGCGTTCAGGGCGAACACCGACGCTAGTAAGAGAGCGGCGGAGCCAATGACCAGAAGTTTTTTTGACTTTTTCATGAAAGTCCTCCTAAAATATAATTTTATGCAATCAAATTGCATAGAGAGACTGTTTCTTTCATCAGGGTGACTTTGACCTGCCCCGATGAATGGCGGCCTTCCAGCGACACATCCACGATGAGTTCCAGTTTGGCGCCCGAAAAAGATGCGGCGCTAAAGGTGAATTCCGTTTCGGCTTTGAAGCCGTAGAGGTTGTTCAGCGGTTTAAGGGTGCTGGCGCCTCCCAAAATTTCAATCCCCGGAGGGGCGTAGAGGGTAATCCGTGCCCATTGCTGTTGCCGCATGGAATTGGAATTTTTTACGCTCACTTTGATGGTTCGTTTTTCGGAAGAGTTAAAAAACACCGAATTATTGTAATCCACCATTACGCTGAATGCGGGAAAGCCGCGTCTGACAATGTACGGGGACAAGGCGGTCAATTCCGAAACCGGCAGTTCCTCACTTTTGCCGCTCCCGTTAATCAAATGCAGGTAATCGTTCGCAGTGTTGCAGTACAAATCCTTCCCTGAAAGGCAGTTAATCGTCATGCCGCCCGGGGAAAGGATGTCGCAGCAGTCCTGCCCCAGAAAGCCGGGCACGGTTTTAATTATCCGCTCCGCCAACTGGGTCGCGGTATCGGGCACCCAAACACCCCGGCTGGTTTTGTCGATGCACATAGTAACGATAGTGTCGTCCAGCGGCTTGGTCCATTTTTCCGGCAGTTTGGAAGCACCTGCAATAATGCCCAGGAGCGCCCCCAGTGTCGCGCAGCTACAATCGGTGTCCTCTCCGCAAGCATTTGCCAAACAGATAGCCTTACCGAAATCGCCTTCGCCGTAGAGCCAGCCGGCGATAGTGAAGCCGATATTTTCGGGGGCATCAAATCCCGGTTTGCCTATTTCCAGTCCCTCATTTCCTTCTTTCTTGATTTCACTCAGGCGGATTCCTTGGATGCCGAAAGTGCCCGGCGCTTCGTTGTGAATCCGTTTTCGAGTCTCTTTGAAGGCGGTCTTGGCCTTGTAACACTCCACCGCTTTCTTGACGCATCGGGCAACCGCGCCGTTTTCCGGAATATAGGAAAGGGCGATGTTTATCAGCGTTACGGGATCGCTTTCGGTAAAAGCCGCGCTCTGCAAGGCGGCGCAAAAGACTTCACCGTACATCCCTTCGTCCTGATGATCCACAATGGCGTCCTCGTAGGCGTACCGGGCCGCAAGCTGGGGAAGCCCCGGCGCCAGGCATGCCCAAATTTCCGAGCGGATAAAACAACCGCAACTGTCTTTGTAGGTATTATCGATTAAACCTGTCAGTGGCGGCTCCAGCCCTGCCCGTAGATTGGCTTTTCCGGTTCCGTATTCCACCCAGTTGGGAATGATATAGGAAAGCCAGTAATCGCCCAAAATGGATGCGTTCACATTCCTGCCGTAGCGCTCAACCGCGGCGAGCCAAACGATTTGCAAATCCAAATCGTCATTCGGCGGCGGCCCCTTGGATAAATCCTGCGTGTAAAAATCAACATCCGGCTGATATTGCCGGATTCCCTCAAACGGAGCGCCCAGCACCCCGCCGATGTTCTTGCCCGCCCAGCATCCCGTCACCTTGTCTTTGTAGGTCTTAAAGTCCAGTACCATTGTAGCCTCCTGTTTGCTCAATATGATCTTTTATTTTTATTACGACGCAAACCCCGCCTTCGGGATTGTCTTCGTAAAATAAACCGCATCCGGCGGGATAAAACATGCGAAGCCGCTGTTGAATATTGATAATCCCGATATGGCTTTGCTTTTTATCACTTTCCGTTTCCATAAATGATTTTTCTAATTTTTCGCGGACTTCTCTGCTGATCCCCTTGCCGTTGTCTGATATGGTAATAATGATTATGTCTTTTTGAATTTTATCCCGGTACACAGAAATGGTTATTTTGCCCTTATAATTAACCGACTTGAGCCCGTGGAGCAAACTGTTTTCCACGATGGGCTGCAAAATCATGCTGGGTATTTCTATGTCTTTGAGTTCCCCGTCAAGATCAAATTCCACCTTTAGATTCGGATAACGGTAACGCATGAGGTTTAAATATATTTCTATCAAATTGAGTTCATGCGCGATAGGCACTGCATGGGAGTTTTGCTCCATATTTCCCCGAAAAAATTCAACCAGCAGCATTATCATGTCCGCCACATCGTTATCGTTATTCAGCGCCGCCTTTATGCGAATATTATCAAGGGTGTTGTATAAAAAATGGGGGTTTATCTGGGCTCGGAGGTATTGAAGCTGGGTTTCCTTCTGCCGCAACTCTGCTGTCCGTAACTTAATAGTGCTCTCATATTCGGAAAAGATAAGATCGCTGATTTTTTTTGTCATCGTATTGAAAGCCTCTGTAAGCTTTCCCGCCTCGTCTTCCCGTGTAACCGGCAGTTGCACCCGAATATTTTCTTTACTGAAATTTGACATGACGGCAGACAAAAGATGAATCGGCTTGATTATTGTTTTTGTGTATCTCCAAGACAGGGCGACAACTATGAAAACACCTATACTGAAAATGGCGATTAAGACCGTTAAGAATAAATAGGCATTCCGATAAATAAACGTGAGCGGTGTCGCGGTGACAAGGGTAATGCCGCTATAATCCGAGGTCTTATAGGAAATCATGGATTTTTGCCCCCGGTATATTCCGGTGAAAAAACCAGAACCCGCTTCTAACTTTAAGTTTATCCGGGGTTCCAGAATGGAAAATTTTTCCCCAAAACCGGTTTCGTCATCGCTATATATAATATTACCGTCAGGGTGAACCAGCAGATAGGAAAAATTTGAATCGCTGAATTGGGCTAATGGTTCCTTAAGCGCCGAGACCGGCATGGTGAGGAGGATATGGCCAATGCGGGTATAGGGGTTGAATGTCTTGATCTCCCGGATAATATAAATACAGTAGGTTGAGAAATGATTATAGGTGAGGCTGTATTGTAAAAAATCGGGCTCAAAACTTGCAATCATGCGGTAATTAAAATTGCCAACTGCGGGCTTTGCTTCTGTTTCTTCCATCCACCGGATAAAGCCCTTCATATCATACCCGGCTTTTATGACATAGTTTAACAAGTTGTGAT
>JAISJS010000382.1 GCA_031261385.1 Treponema sp. | reverse complement strand
CTGTGGCGCAGACTGTGGGGATGGATATTTTTCCCAAGCCCCGACCGTTCTGCATATTTTGTGATGATCCACCGTACCCCCGGCACCGATATACCGCCGCCATTCCGGTTGACAAACAGCTTATCGGTGGGACCTTCACCGTTTTCTCCTGCCGCTTTTATCCGTGCTTTGCGGCCGGCAAGATAATCAATCAGGGCATCCCGCGCCTCATCGGAAAAGAACACATATCGTTCCTTGTCCCCTTTTCCGATAACCCGCGCGCCGTCAAGATCCGGGTTAAGGCTCTTTACCGAAAGGGAAACCAGTTCGGAAATCCGCAGGCCTGCCGAATACATCACAAGAATCAGGGCCTTGTCCCGCGTCGGCCAGAGAATGCCCGCAGTATCGGGAAGCCCGGCAAAAGTTGCCATCTCTTTTTCCTTAAGAAAACCCGGCAGGGTCTTGGGGGTCTTAAGGTTTTTTAATGAACCGCACGGGTTATCCTGCCTGAGATTATTACGAACCAAATAACGGTAATAGCCGCGGACGGCAGAAAGAGCGCGGTTCACGCTCACCGATGCAGTCCCCTCGGCGCTCAGGTCAGTGATAAAACGCTCGACCTCATAGGCGTTTGCCGCTTCAACGTTAATATCATGGTTGCCGCAATAGTTGGTAAAATGAGAAAGATCTACTCCATAGGCAGAAACAGTCCGCTCCGACATGCGCCGTACCGAAGAGAGGTACACCAAATATTCGGCCGCTGTTCCCGCAAGAGGAGTTTTTATGTCTGTCACACCTGACCCTTTACTTTTCACCTTACACCCTTCACCCTCATCTTCTATTCCTCACCCGCACTTTTTCCCCCGCTTTCCGCAGCCGCAGCAAGCGCCTCGTCGTCATCGGGGCTGTGCAGATAATCGCAGTCCGGGTTTATGCATCCCTTATGGGCGCCGTTTTTCTTGTCGTATTTTTCTACCAGGAACCAGCCGCACTTTGGGCAGCTTTGATCGATGGGCTTAAAGTGACTGATAAAATCACAGTCGGGATAATTGGTACAGCCGTAAAATTCTTTGCCGCGGCCCCTGGTTTTCCGGGCAACAATATCCCCGTCACATTTGGGACATTTGGCCAGGGGAATTGATTTGGTATTCCGGCACTCGGGGAACCCCGAACAGGCCAGAAAGAACCCAAAGCGGCCGAGTTTTTTTACCATGTTCTTGCCGCATTTTTCGCAGATAAGATCCGTCGGTTCGTCCAGCGATCCTTTGAATGATTCCAGGGTCTTGCTGACTTCATCAACCTGGCTTTTAAAGGGGTCCCAGAATTCCCGTATCATGTCGGGCCAGCGGAGCTGGTTCTCCTCAACCTCATCAAGCTTGCTTTCCATCGACGCGGTAAACGCCGCGTCCACCACATGGGGAAAATATTCGACGAGCATATCGCAGATCATCTTTCCGAGCAGCGTAGGTACCAGCTGTTTGTTGGAACGGGTCACATAGTAGCGGTCCAGCAGCGTTGAAATAATCGGCGCGTAGGTGGACGGGCGGCCTATGCCTTTTTCTTCGAGCGTTTTTACGATCGACGCATCGGTGTACCGCGGCGGTCCCTGGGTAAAATGCTGTTCGGGATTAAATTTATCGATAGCAAGTTTATCTCCGGTTTTAAGCGAGGGATAGGCGCTGCCCTTGTCTTCTTTGGAGGAGAGGAGCTTAATCACCCGGTAGAATCCTTTTTCGATCACCTTGGTTCCGGCAATGCGGAAGATCCCCTCTTCCGTTTCCTTTTCTCCGGTCACCGTAATATCAATACTTTCGGTGCGGGTTTTTGCATTGTTCATCTGGCTCGAAACAAAGCGTTCCCAAATGATCGTATAGAGCCGCAGTTGATCCCGGGTTAAATATTCTTTAACCGATTCGGGAATATACGTGACAAAGGTGGGCCTGATGGCCTCGTGGGCGTCCTGGGCTTTTTTTCCGACGGCGTATTCCACCTGTTTTTCGGGAAGGTCCCCGGGATAATTTTCCCCGATCCAGATGCGGACCTCATCCAGGGCAGATTGGGAAATACGTACCGAGTCGGTACGCATGTACGTAATAAGCCCCACCCGGGACGCGCCCATATTTACCCCTTCGTAAAGCTGCTGGGCAATCTGCATGGTTTTCCGTGAGGTAAAGCCGAGCCGGTTCGCCGCAGTCTGCTGAAGCTGGGACGTGGTAAAAGGCGGCTTTGGTTTGACAGACTTGTCGGTCTCCCTGACATCCGTTACAACGCCGCAGGAATTTTTTATCGCGGTGATGATCCTGATGACTTCATCTTCACTTGAGAGTTCCGGTTTGGCGCCCTGCCAGGATACGAGCTGGGCGTTAAACACCGTTTGGCGGCCCGATGACTTTTCTATCTTAAAGCCCACTTCCAGCGTCCAATATTCTTCGGGAATAAAGGATTCCACTTCCCGTTCCCGCTCGCAGATGATCCGCAGGGCAACCGATTGAACCCGCCCGGCGGAAAGGCCGTTCTTCACTTTTTTCCACAGCAGCGGCGAAAGGTTATACCCGACAAGGCGGTCCAGCACCCTGCGGGCTTTTTGCGCGTTCACCTTGTCTTCATCAATTTTAGAAGGATTGGCTACGGCGTTTTTAATGGCCTCCGGGGTTACCTCATCAAACACGATACGCTGGATGGGAACCTTGTCGGTCTTGGCGGTAATGGCGTTGCGGAGGTGCCAGGCAATGGCCTCCCCTTCCCGGTCATTATCACTTGCCAGCAGCACCAGTTCCGCTTTCTTCGCATCCCCCTGGAGTTCCTTGAGCAGTTTTGCCCTTCCCCTGACGGTGATATACTCAGGCTCAAAATTATGCTCCGTGTCGATGGCAAGCCGCGATTTGGGCAGATCGATAAGATGCCCGATGGAAGCCTTGACGATATATGCAGGTCCCAAAAATTTCTCTATGGTCTCTGCCTTGTGGGGAGATTCTACGATGACAAGCGTCTTCTTTGCAGAATCTTTTTTTGCAGGCTTTTTCTTCCCCGCAGTTTTTGTTTTTTCTGTTTTTAGCTTTTCTGTTTCTGCTGCCATACTTTTTCCTTTTTATACCCTTAAGTGTATCAATCCAGATCGATAGTAAGAAATCGTGCCAGAGAAGATGCAAGCGCCCTTCCCCCGCCCTCTGCGATGGAACATTCTTCCTCATGCGGACATTCCCAATGCCACTCCGCAAGTATATCTGCGGCGGTGTAAATAATCCTGGCCCCGTCTCCGGCAAGTTTGGCGGTCCCTGCTCCTGCAGCAGCCCCTGTTCCGGCAGAGGCAACCCAAAGATCCCTTCCCTGTTCCAGGGCAAAGCCGGCGGTAATCAGGGCGCCGGATTTTTCAGGGGCTTCAACTATCAGGACCCCCCGGGCAAGGGCGGAAATGATCCGGTTCCGTGCAGGAAAGGTCCATGAACGGGGCTGTGTCCCGGGGGGATACTCGCTGAGTAACGCCCCGCCGCCTTCCACAATACGCCGGGCCAGCATACGGTTCGCCGCCGGGTAGACTTCATCCACCGCGGATCCCAAAACTGCAATCGTCGCTTCGCCCCCGTCAAGATTTCCCCGGTGGGCCATCGCATCAATCCCCAGGGCAAGGCCTGAAACCACAGGGAGGCCGGCATGAGCCAGGCCCCTGCCAATATCGTAGGCCTGGGCCAGCGCTCCCGGCGTGGGCCGGCGGGTACCCACCACCGCCGCAAGGGGCTTTTCGGGATTGGGAAGACTGCCCCGGTAAAAAAGGACCGCCGGAGGATCAAAAATTTCCCGGAGCAGGGGCGGATAATCCGCCTGAACCAGCGATACCCAGCGTATACCCCGCAGGCGTGCGATCTTTTCATCCTTTTCCGCCTGCGCCCTGACTGCATCCATATTCCAGACCCGCTTGGTGGGCCTGTTTAATATTTTTACAATATCCTCTTTAGAGAGTACCGTTAATTCCTCTTCACAGTCAAATTTTTGGCAGAGGGCGGCCCGCTCCCGGAGAGAGAGACCGGGAATACGGATAATAATCAGATCCAGAAGACCCCGCTCACCCATAAATCTGCCCCATGATAAAATCTTTATTTTCCTGCGCCTGCTCTTTTATCTTTGCATCTTTTGTACGGGTAAGTATTCGGTCATACAGATCGATGGCGCCTTCATAATTTTCTGTCATATAATAGGCGCGGGCCAATGCAAACATCCCGCTTAAATCGGATGACATCAGTTCCAGATACCGTTCAAGGTGGGGAATCGCCTCAGCAGGACGGTTTAAATCAAACGTGTAAAGGACCCCAAGGCCATAACGGGGTTTGGCATAACTTTCATCAAGTTCTATGGACCGCTTGTACGCCGATTCCGAGAGGGCAAAATAACGGTCCTGTGAAGCAGGCCCGTCAGAACTTCCATTGGAAGTTCTGTTAGAACTGCCCGGAAAATCCAGATCGGCTTTTGCGGTTATACCGGCGGAAACGCCGGTCAGATAAAAAAGCGTCGGATCATCGGCGGTATAGTAAATGGCCCGCTCCAGTGCGTCCAGTGCATCCCGGTGCATGCCCTTGTCGGCAAGGCGAACAGCAAGAATTTTCCAGTATACTCCGGTCTGCGCGCCCTCTTTTACGTTAAGTTCTATTTGCGCCTCATATGCGGCAATCGCTTCCCGGAGCCCTTCAATGGATTCCGGCGGGCCGCCTTTGGGGCTTAACTCGGTTATTTTTTTTGCCAGGTCGCGGTGGGTTTTTCCGTGTTCATACCGGTACACCATAAAACCCAGAACGGCGATAATCAAGAGGACAAAGACCCCAAGGAGAGTTTCTTTCATTCTTTTCACGCTGATCATCCTCCAATTATTAAAACCGTTTTACTTTGTTCCCGTATAGACGCCGAGCGTAGGCATATACCTGCGGTGACTTTCCCTGAGCAGGGAAACATCAACATGGGTATATATCTGGGTGGTGGACAGATCCGCATGACCCAAAAGTTCCTGCACCGACCGCAGGTCCGCGCCCCCCGCCAGAAGCTCCGTGGCAAAACTATGCCGAAGAGTATGCAGATGACTCGTCGTTCCTGCAAGATCGGTATACCGGGTATAATTTTTCCACATACCCTTCCGGGAAAGCCGTTTCCCCGTCTTGCCGATAAAGACCGCTCCGCTGCGGCTGCTTCCTGCCAGCGCGGGACGGACCTCGGTAATATACTTTTTTAGCCAGAAGGCTGCTTCATCCCCGAATACTACAATACGCTCTTTGCTTCCCTTTCCCATAACCCGCGCGGTTTTTGCCGGAAGGTCAAGGTTCATTAAATTGAGGCCTGCCGCTTCGGAAACACGCAGGCCCGCGGAATAAATAAGCTCATAAATAGCCCGGTTGCGCAGGCCCAGCGGCGTCGCCGCATCCACCGATGCAAGAATCCGCTCCACATCCTCACGGGGAAGTACCTCAGGCAAATGCATACGGCGCCGGGGGCTTTCCAGAATTGATGCGGGATTATCCTCCCGTATATGCTCGTCCATGGTAAAGCGGAAAAAAGACCGCAGGCAGGAAACCGCCTTGGCGGTAGACCGTGAATCAATATGATCCCTAAGCCGCCTGCACTCCAAATATCGGACAACCCCGTCCGGCTTCACAGAGGCTGCTTCAAGCCCTTCCGCTTCAAGGTATTCCAGAAAACGGCGGATCTCCGCCCTGTACGTTTCCGCCGTTAAGCGTGACCGGCGTTCAAGTGCGATAAGCCGGGAATAAAATTTCTCCAGCAAATCCTGGTTTTTCACAGGCCCAAGACATCCCGATGCCCGGCATCTTGATGCCCGGTTTCGCAGGTCCTGTCCCGGATCACCGTTGGAACTTCAAGATCCACATCCTGATAATTCCGCGGCGGGAGCGATTTTGACTGCGTTCGTATTTTATCCCATTCTTCAAATCTGATAAAATCATTTTCCCGCGGCTTCACCTCAAGGGGCTCCTTCGCCGCAGAATGAGCCGACCCGTTTTGAAACCCCGTGGCTATCACCGTTACCCGTATTTGGTCTCCAAGCAGCGGATCGATACATACGCCAAGGATAACTTCAACATCCGCATCGGCCTTTGCCTTGATATAATTTACCGCCTCGTCCATTTCAACCGCAGAAAGTTCTTCGCTGCCGGTAATGTTGATCAGGAGCCGTGTTGCCCCTTCAATCGTGGTATCTTCCAGCAGCGGATTGTCGATGGCATTGGTCGCCGCGTCAATCGCCCGGTTTTCACCAGTACCGTAGCCTATGCCCATGAGTGCATCGCCCTGTCCTTTCATCGTCGCTTCCACATCGGCAAAGTCAGGATTAAACAGCCCCGTTGTGGTAATGATATCCGAGATTCCCTGCACACCCTGGCGAAGCACTTCATCGGCCTTGACCAGCGCCGCTTTAAGGGGTGTTTGGCGATCGATAATTTTAAAGATAAACTGATTCGGAATGACGATAAGCGTGTCCACCGCTTCCCGGAGCTTTTTGATCCCCTCCTCGGCAAGCTTCATCTTGTAACGGCCTTCGGAATCAAAGGGCTTGGTCACCACTCCGACGGTAAGCGCGCCCGCTTCCCTGGCAGCCCGGGCGATCACCGGAGCGGATCCTGTGCCGGTACCTCCGCCCATGCCGGCGGTGACAAAAACCATATCCGTGTCTTTGACAACTTCCTTGATTTTATCCAGGTCTTCATTGGCGGCCTTTTCCCCGATTTCCGGTTTCCCGCCGGCGCCCCTTCCGCCGGTCAGCTTGGAACCGATCTGGATTCTTGTCGACGCTTTGTTCTTATGAAGGTCCTGTATGTCGGTGTTCATTGTAATAAACTCGACCCCGGAAAGCCCGCATTCTATCATACGATCGACCGCATTGGACCCGCCGCCGCCGGCCCCGATAACCTTGATAAGCGCCGGAACCGGCGCGCTATCATTCGGAAACGGAATCGGCTCTTCCTCGCGCACTGAAACGATATTCATAAATCCCTCCCAAATCACTTTTTTCTCTTTATTTATAAGGTGTTTAAAAAAACTCCTTTTGAAGCCACTCGCGTAATTTCCTGAACACGTCCCCCTGGCCTTTTTCCCTGACCGCCTTCTCACCGCCCCGTTCGGCGCCTGCCGCCAGTTCCCGGTCATTGCCTTCAAGCACAAGGCCGACTGCGGCGGCATACTCAGGACTCCGGTATTCTTCCACAAGCCCTCCCAGGGGCAGCGGCGCCCCTACCCGGACCGGCAGTTTGAAAATATTGCCGGCAAGTTCTGCCGCTCCCAACATCTGCGCGCCGCCGCCTGTCAGCACTATCCCCGCGCCCAGCGGACGGGAAAGGGTCAGCTTATCAAGTTTCTCCTTTACCATTTTGAAGATCTCCTCCATGCGGGGCTTGATGATCGTCAGTATCTGGGATCGCGGGATCGGCAAAGGTGACCTTCCCCCGACTCCCGGAACGATGATATCGTCATCGCCCTCCAGCAGGGTTTCCCAGCAGCAGCCCGCTTCAAGTTTGATCCGCTCAGCGTTATCAAGGGAAATATTTTTGATGATGGAAATATCTCCGGTCACCTGGGCGCCGCCGGCGGGGATCGTGGTGGTTGAATACGGCGCGCCGTCTGAATAGACCAGCATCTCCGTAGTCCCCCCTCCAAGATCGATAAGGGCAACACCCATGTCTTTTTCTTCCCGGGTCAGCACGGAACGCCCCGCCGCCAAAGACTGGAGTATCAGATTGTTCACCCGGAATCCGGCGCGGTTAACGCACTTTATCAGATTCTGGGCGCTGGTGACCGAGCAGGTGATGATGTGTACCTCCGACTCAAGCCGCACACCAATCATATCAAGGGGGTCCCGTATACCCCTTTGATCATCAACGATAAAACTCTGGGGGATAACTTCAAGGACCTGCCGGTCCATCGGGATAACTACCGCACGGGCGGCCTCCAGAACCCGTTCTATATCCTCAGGCCCTATCTCACGGGTTTCCCTGTTTTTCCCGGTTACCGCCACTACCCCCCGGGAATTGATCCCGTCGATATGGCTGCCCCCGATTCCGGTCCAGCAGGAATGAACTTCCCTGCCGCTCATCATCTCCGCCGCCTCTATGGCAGCAGAGACAGAGCGAAGGGTGGCTTCAATATTGACCACCACGCCTTTCCGCATACCGGTGGACGGGCAAAGACCCACGCCGGTAATTTCGAGGATTCCGTTTTCATTGCGCTCGCCAATCACAGCGCAGACCTTGGTCGTGCCAATATCAAGGCCGACGACTATTCCGTCATTCGCCAGAGGGGACCTCCTTTATCGTATATGACGCCACGCCGGACCTGAAATCGATCTCGCTGTGGGAAAGGCCGCGGCCCTTCTCACCCTCATACACATCCAGCATCAGCATCACATAACGAAGGGTTGCTTCGTTTAAATTATTTTCCAACCGTACCTTGACCGGGAAATGTACCGGATACAGAACAAGATCAAAACCGTCAAACGGTTTCCGGTTAATTTTAATCTCCGATATTGCCGACAGCAGTTCGGGAGCTGAGTTTTGCAGGGTTTCAATTTCCGCAAGCAGGGGACAGAACGAGGCGGGAAGCCGCATACCCAGATGCGGGTCCTCAAAAACAAGCCCCGATATAATCGGCAGATTTGACGGAGGAATCAGGTTTCCGTCTCCAATTTGAAAGATCACCCCTTCCCTGTCAAAATAGACCGGAAGAATGCGGCCCTGGTACGAAACAAGCGAAAGGGCAGCCGCCTGCCGCTTTTCAATAAAAATGCTTACCCGGTCGGGGAAGCGTTTTATCACCTTTACCGACTCCACAAGGTAATGAGCGGCAAGGGCTTTTTCGGCCGCCTTAACATTCATCGTCATAAACGAAGTACTCTTCCCGATACCGGCAAGGGCCAGAATCGCATCCCGATCAAAACCGGGAACGGTCTTTACCTCAACCGTGGACAGGGGCATACAGGGACTTACCGCAAAAAGCCAGATAAATTCCGCTCCCAAAATAACGGCGGCAATAATGATAAACCGTTTAAGGCCCTTTTCTATTTTCCGGACTGCAGGTTTGGCAGGCAGAATTTCTTCGGAATACATAAAGTCCCCTGCCATACTACATATCCTCCAACGGATAATTTTCTTCCTGCGATACCGTGTATCCCTTATGTGATACGGCGCGATCCTGTCGTGATACGTTCACAATGAACCCTGCGGTTACCAGCGTCGTTGCCAGCGAGGAGCCTCCGGCTGAAAAAAACGGCAGG
>JAISJS010000307.1 GCA_031261385.1 Treponema sp. | reverse complement strand
CGAAGCCAAACATCGTTGATAAATGAGGCGTTAAAGTGCCGTAAAGCCAGAATACTTTCTTTGATAAAGTCCAGGGCGGAATCGGCGGCGCCCTGATCCACGACGGCGGCCTGAGCGGCAACAGGAGGAGGCGCATACGTTCCCCCGGCGTCAACCATGGCGGCGCGGGGCTTATTCTTGTCGTCTTCGCTCTGGGTAAAAATCCGGATTACATCAAGGATGATGTACAGATCCCCCTGTTTTTCGACAACTCCGCTGATATATTTGATGTTAATATCCCCAAAAATGGGATGCGGCGGCTGGATGTTTTCCTGGTTAATCCCCACTACTTTGTCGATCTTGTCAACAATCGTGCCGTAGACCCGGTCCTCAATGCGGAGGATCAGCATATTCTCCTGACCGTCAGCCTTCCGGTCCATCGGAAGATGGAAAAAGTTCCGCAGGTCTATGATGGGAATAATATCCCCCCGGAGGTTATACACGCCCCGAACAAAGGAGGCGGCATTGGGTACATAGGTAAACTTGTCGGCCTTGGCTATTTCCTTGACATTCATAATGTCCACACCGTAGTCTTTTCCCGCCAGGGAAAAGGTGATCATCTTGAAGTCAACCGTGTCGGCCCGTTCTTTTTGTTCCTGCAATTCGGCGTTTACCTGCGCCAAATCTTTAATAACTGCCATACATTCCCCTTTATCGAATTCTGGCTTCCCGAATCCGGCGCTGCTCCATTTCCTTTTTGAGTCCCAGCTCCAGAAGCTGGCTGACATCAATGATCAGGGAGACCGAACCATCGCCCAAAATTGACGCTCCGGCGATTCCCGGAGAATTGGTATACTGATCCCGCAGCGGCTTGATGACCACGTCCTCTTCGCCGATAAGGCTGTCCACCATAAAACCCATTTTCTTTTCCGCCGTTCCGACGATGACGATGAAGTTATATTCCTGCTGTTCTTCGCTCCTGATGCCGAAAAGCCGGTTGAGCCGCAAGAGCGATATAACATCACTGCGGATATTAAAGACCTCGTTGTTGTCGATCATCTTGATGTCTTCGGGTTTAATCCGCAGACTTTCGATGACGCTGGTAATCGGGATAGAGTAGATTTCATCCCCAACCCGTACCAGCAGCCCCTGGATAATCGCCAAAGTAAGGGGCAGTTTGATGGTAAACTTGGTTCCCTTTCCGTGTTCGGAAAATACCGTTACGGTGCCGTTGAGTTTTTCGATAGACCGGCGCACTACGTCAAGACCGACGCCGCGGCCGGAAATTGCCGTAATCTGTTTTGCCGTTGAGAACCCGGGCTCAAAAATCAGGTTAAAGGCTTCCACATCGGTAAGGAGCTTGTTGGGGCTGATAATGCCCCGCTCGACCGCCTTGGCCTTGACCGCTTCGACATCGATCCCCTTGCCATCGTCGGAAATCTCGATAACGATCATGTTTCCTTCGTTGGTTGCCTTAAGGAGGACCATGCCCTCCTCAGGCTTGCCTGCGGCCCTGCGGTCCTCGGTGGATTCGATGCCGTGGTCGATGGAATTCCGGACTGAGTGCATAATCGGGTCAAGCAGGTCTTCGATGACCGACTTGTCCAGTTCAGTCTCCTCACCTTCGATAACCAAATTGATTTTTTTATTAAGGGACTTGGAAAGATCCCGGACCAGCCGCGGGAAACGGCTGAATATCTGGCTGATGGGCACCATACGGATACGCATGACCCCTTCCTGGAGTTCACCGGTAATGCGCCCCAGATTCTGGGCGGTAGACCGGAATTTGCCGACATTGACTTTTACCGAGGTTTCAAAATCGTCAAAGAGGGAGAAAACATCCCCGTACTGTTCACCGATTTCCTTGCGTACTTCTTTAACGGATTTTCCCCCCTGGATACTGTCCAGGTAATCGGGAAGGCTGTCAAAGAGGCTCTTGATCTTGTCACGGTACACCGACTCAAGGTCGTGGAGCTGGTTGACCAGCTCGGTAAACTGGTTGTTTATCTGGTTGAACGTCGCCTTGGTGATAACTGTTTCGGAGACGAGGTTTAAGAGGTCGTCGATACGTTTGGAATCCACCCGGAGTATGGAACCGGCTTCCTTGCCCGCTTTCCTGGCGTCCTCCGACGCCGCGCCGGAAGGCGCTTTTGCAGGCGCCGCAGCGGCCGGAGCTGCTGCTGCCGGGGGGGGCGCGGAAACGGCAGGAGCGGCAACAGGTTTGGGCGCCGCAGGGGCCGCAGCAGCGACTGGGGCGGCCGGAGCAGGCGCGGCTTTGGAAACATCGGTAATTTCTGAGGAAAGTGTAACGTCGGGTATGTTGACGTAGCGTTTGATATCATCAACGCTTTTGGATGTGGCATAGTAATACTCAACGACAGGGAAGAAGTTATCTTCGTAAAGCTGCTCAAATTCCGGAACCGTCCGGAGTACCGTTCCGCTCCCCTTGAGGGCCGCATATACCTGGATACCGCCGACGGTATTCATCAGGCTGTTTTCATCAAATTTTACCACGACCCGGTAGATGGGCTGTCCGCCGTCCACCGATTCACGGAGTTCTGCAAGTTCACGCTCGGTCAAACCGCCGCTTGCTGCTACAGGCGCAGGCGCGGCAGCAACAGGGGGCGGCGCAGCGGGAGCAGCGGGCTTTGCCTTGGCGGCGCTGCCTTTTTTCCCCTTGGGGCTCTCCGGAATCAGCACTGAAAGACGCTGCTCAACCTGGGAGGTATCTTCCTGATACACCTCGCCGCCCATCCGTTTTTCGAGCATCGCCTTGATGACATCGATAGCCGAAAGGAGCGTGTCTACGACGTCTTCGTTAATAGCAAGCTGATCCGAGCGGATAGCGTCCAGCACGTCCTCCACCAGGTGAGTGAAATGGGATAACTCCATCATTTCAACCGTGGCGGAGCCCCCCTTCAGGGTATGGGCCGCGCGGAAGATCTCGTCTACCGCATCTTTGTTGCCGCCTTCATTCTCAAGAACCAGCACATTCTGTTCCAGGGTGTCAACCTGCATCTGCGCTTCGCTGAAGAAGTCCTTGAGAAGCTCCTCATTATTAGGATCAAGGTAATCACTCATATTTTATATGTTATACATAAGCAAGCAATCCGTCAACGCCTCCAGCGTTGCTTTCTAATGAAATTATGGTAGTCCAACCATCAACTTGTCCTATATCATTCAAAATGATACAATACAGGTATGATACATAGGAAAAACCGGATTTTGGGCCTGATGTTTATTCTATTCCCGGTTTTCACTGTTTTTGGGGTAGAGGTTACCGTTCCCCGGATGGAACTGGCGGCCAGGGGGGCCTCAGAAGACGGGGAATTTGTCATTTCCACCGATGCGGCGGTGGATATAGCCTTAATCGGGGGGTATAAGTACGGAATCTACCTGGGGTTTTCTTTCGATTCCGCCAACCTCGGAAGGGCGCTTGCCTACCGGGATTTTGCCTTTGGGGCCTTCGGGATACCGGCGCTCACCGGCGGCGCGGGACCGACAACGCTTACCGACGATGACTACCTTGACCATATCGACCAATTAAATTCCCACATCGATCAGCTGAATGACCGGTTCAATAACCAGGCGGCGCTTTCGTTCCGTATCGCCAGAGCTATGGTCCGCGAGCTTTTTAAGCTGCCCCTGGAATTTGCCTTTTTTGCCGGAATTGGCGATTCATTCTGCTCCGGCAGCGAATTTTCCGCCCGTTACGGCAATCCCGATATCACCACCGATTTTACCGGATTTTACTATTTTCCCGAAGGTATCGGGGGAAATCCCTACCGCGGGTACGACGGGCTCCACTATGTCCAGGGAACCGGGGTTTCGTTTGCCTTTACCAAATGGACCGCTTTTGTCCCGATGTTGTACCTGTATCAGGACTTTCCGTTTTTCGATCAGGCGGGGAATTTATCGAAAAAACCTCATTTTTCCGGGGATCTGCGGTTCCTCATCAACACAGAATTCTTTAAACTTGAGGCTTTTGGGGGATTTACCGCAGGAAAAGATGAAAAACCCGATATACGGGGAGGGGCTCTGGCCCATTTCAAGTCCAACCGGGGCGCGGAATTTCTTTTGCAGGCCGGAATTCCCGGCTATATCCAGGATGATAATTTCAGCATCGACAATCTGTACTTCCTTATGGAGCCGCGGCTCAATTTTGGGCTTCTTGCGCTCCATGTTACATTTTTTTATCATCCGGTAGAATATCTTCACGTTAAAACTGAGGAAGAGCGGGGAAAAGCCGATATTAATATAAAGCTTTTGGTGGGAAATGCAGGGGAATTCGGCATTGAAGGCGGGCTTGAGGCGACGGTAGGGCTGAAGATTTACGAGCAGGAGGATTTTTCCTTCAAGCTCAGCCCCTTTATTGCCTTTGTCAGCGATGGGCTCCGGTGGGATGTAAAGCTCCGGATTAATCCCCTGTTGTGGGAAACGCCGGAAGAATTATTTGAGATTTTTGCGGGTGTACGGACCGCTTACTAAATGGAGGAATCAGGATTGAGGCGCCCCGGATTAGGCTTTGGTATGTTGTTTCTGTTTCTTCTTGTTCTGGCCGGACAGGCAGGAGCCCTGGATCTCCGTGTTATTGGAGGCGTCGGGAACCTTGCCTTTAGTTCAGAACAGGAAAGTTCGCTCGGCGCAGCAGACGCCGATTTTGAGCCCGCCATCTCCCCTTATGTGCTTGTTGGCCTGGAAGGTGACTATTCGGATATAATCGGTTTCAGCGCAGCCTTTGACCGGGACCCCATTATGCGCAACCGGCTTTTGACCAATATAAGCCTTAATTTGGGCTATCTGCGGCTGGATGCAGGCCCCTTTCTGGGCCTTTTTAATACTGAGGAACAGCCCCTTAATACCGGCCTCTCCGCCGGTGTGGGCGTTGAATTTCCCGGCATCATCTTTGGCTCGGTAAAGGCCGCCGCTACCATCGGTTCTCTGGCGGGCAAAACCGGGGAGTACGTTCAGCAGACCGGGGACATCAGCGTGGGGTTCTGGGTGCCCCATGTGATATGTACGTTTTCGTTACAGACCCAGATATATTCCGACCGGGTAAGTACCGAACTTTTAACCAAGGATGAAAGCACCCGCTACCAGTTTAGTGCGGATACGTTCAGCAAAAACGTTCCCTATACGATCCAGGTCAATATGGGCTATCAAAGCCTCAAACGGTCCTATATTCCCCAGGGAAACGCAGCGGTAACGGTTACAACGGAAGATGACGGAGCGGGAGGTTATACGTCCGTCATCAGCTCCGTGGAGTCGGAAACCGACGAATTCAAGTCCCTGTATATCGGCTTTGAGGGAACCTGGCGTATTGTCCCGCGGATTCGGCTTGTTCTGGGCGCAGAAATGCCGGTGTATTCCTGGGGAAAAGATCCCCTGGGAACCCCGGATCGGGACATTTTCATCTTCCAGGCCCGCGCCGGCCTCGTGTGGACTTTACCGGAAAAAGTTAAATAAGCATTAACACAAATACAGGAAGAATAACCACAGAGAGCGCAGAGACTTACGCAGAGTTCACAGAGCAGGAAAAAATAAATTTAATTTTCTCTGTGTTCTCCGCGTGCGAACCTTTGGTTCGATTTCTCCGTGACCTCTGCGGTTGATCTTTAGTTATTCCGCCTGGCTGAAGATTGCCTCACAGCGGGGGATATTTACCGATTTTAACACCAGTTTTACCGTATCATTCGGTTTAATATCACTTTTAAGGGCAACCTGGGTTTCCAGGGCAAGGGCGCTTATCATACAAACCCAGCGGGGGCCTTTTTTTTCGAGGACGATAGCCTCCCACACCGAATCCTTTTTGCCGGAAAGGTATACCGCCGTCCAATGGGCGCGGGAAGCCCGTTCCGCCTGAACTGTTGCCTGCGCCCCCGCCTCCCCTGCCGCAAGCCGGGCTAAAAGTTCTTCGGCATTCAGCGGCGTTCCGCCGCGCAAAAGAGAACGAATCTGGAGATGGGCCAGAAGGTCGGTGTAGCGGCGGAGGGGACTGGTAACCTGGGTATAGGTATCCAGGCCCAAACCCCAATGTCGGCCCGGTTTGCCCGATAAACTGCGGGGCCGCATACAGCGGCGAAGCTGGTAAGAGCCTGCCATTCCCGAAAGAATTTCATTGGGGATATCCCCCGCTTCCTGGGCCACATAGGGAAAGGCCAGCCAGGGCTTCCTGTCGGCAGACTCCTGCCGTTCCGCCCAGAGACCGGCCCCCTCCCCCGCCAGCAGCATACATTCCCGGACCATTTCGGCGGAACGGTAACTCACAATAGGCTCAATAGTGACTTTTCCATCGGTTTTATTAACACTGATATGCGTTTCCGGCAGCTCAATATTTATCGCCCCGACATCAAGCCGCCGTTCCAGGTTCCGTTCGGCGATACGACAGAGTTTCTGCAAAACCGGTTTCACTCCGGCAGCCGCGTTTACCGGCAGGCCGGCGCCGCTCTTGATGATTTCGTCGGCGTCAGCATAGGTCAGCCGGGTAACCTGCACCAGCGAGGGAAATATTTCCGTTTCCGCGATTTCACCTTTTTCATCGAGGGTGATTTTAAAGGTAAGCGCCGGGGAAGGATCGTCTGTCAATCCGAGGGCAAACAGGGAAAGACACTCATCGGCCAACATGCGGGAACTGCCCTCGGGCAGATAGAGCGTAGCGCCGCGATCCCGGGCTTCCTTTTCGGCGGAACCGTCTATAATTATTGAAGATGCGGGGTCAGCCACATGAACGTAGAGAACCGCCGAACCCGGTGCGCCGCTGCCTTCGCTGCCTGCCGCATCAATTTCAACGGAAACCGCATCGTCAGGGTCATTACTCCACGGGCTGTCGATGGCAAAGGCCGGGAGATCGGTAAGATCCCGCCTTTCTTCAACAGGCGGCGGATCGGGGATAACGGCGGCGGAAACGGTTGAAACGCCGCAGCGGGCCGGATGGGGATTTACAAAAGGAGTCCAAAAACCGCACTCCAAAAGCAGGGCATGGGCGTCTTCCGGCGTTTCCGAAAGGCCAAGATCCTTCATCGTCCGGCTCTTTTCCGATTTACCCAAGGCCAGAGCCTCCACATCGTACAAAAAACGCCTGAACACGGCCTGGGGACTTACGTCATCGGATTTTTGGCCTTCCAATCCACCGGCAGAAAAATGCAGGGTATGATTCTTGATCTGTTCAAGAAAAGCCTCCCGTTCCCGGCCTTCCTGTTTTTTTATCGCCCGCTTTTTTTCTTCGGCTTCAACTTCCGCAATGGGCCGGGCCCGCAGCGCGGCGATGGTCCCGGTAAAAAAAAGTCCATCCTGTAACAGCTGATACGCGCCCCAGGCGCTCTGCGGGGTAAAGCTGCCGGAAACAAGCTCGGCTAATTCCTTTAGGGTGCTCGTCCCCCCATTGGCAGTTTCCCTCAGCAGTTCCCATGCTTCCCGGACACTGTCCGCAGGAGGCGCCTCATGTAAATCCAAAGAAACACAGGGACCGGGATGAAGCAGTTCAACGTCTTTTTCCCGGACTTTTAATTTTTCTCCGCCAAAAACCGAAATATCAATTTTATCACCTATAGCGGTAACCAGAGCGGGACGGGTTTTATACAACACAAGACTTTTTTCGTTAAACATCTTGTTAAAGTGTAAAGAAAAGATCCAGTGCGGACAAGACAACAATTCCAAATTCAAAAGAGGATACAAACCGCAAAGTCGAATCGAACCTTCGGTTCGCAGTCGAAAAAGGAAGGAAGGAAATTTTCTTATTCCTTCTTTAACTTCTTTAACTTATTCGACTTTGCGGTAAAATTTCTTCTGATTTTTTCCTAATTTGAAATTACCGATCCGGTATGGTATTGGGATAGTTCCACTCATTCATACGCTTGGGCGGATGGGGCTTTACTTCATCGGATTTCAGGATAACGATAAGCTCAATACGGCCTGCGTCAAAGATGCTCTCATAATGGCTTAAGGGGCGCTTGGTCGTATCCGCGCCCCGATTCAGATTAGCCGAGGTGTATGCCAGTTCAAATCCTGTATACGGAATAAAGTTTGCATAAGCGCCCAAACGAAGTTTTAACACTGCCTGACTGTCAAGATAGGAACGTATATACGGGGTAAGGGAAAGTTTTTTTATATCCAGATCCCAAGACACGCGTCCCTGTAAAGCCCATTCAGGATTATTGGGGTTCGATACTTTTTTTGTCAAATTAAACATCCTGAATTCCGCCATGGCGCCAAGTTTTTCATGGATACCGACATTGCCGTCCGGTTCTTCAACCTTTAAAACCATGTCAAGATCATCCTTTTCGGAATACGCCAAATAAACCTGACCATAGGAATATTTTAAAAGGCGGTTGTTTTCATAACGAAAATCCTGATTTTCCAGTGTGGTAAGCTCATTCCAGTCATCTGCTACCCAGCGCATACCGCTGAATTGAAAAATCAGTCCGCCGCCCATTTTCGGGGTAAATTTATTATCAGAGTCAAGCCTTCCGTCAAAGGCAAAAACCGGGGTAAGAACGAAATTATCCTTTCTGAGCCAAATACCGGATTCTGCTTTTAACCCAAATCCGATGTTTTGTTTGGTAACGCTTTCCCAATTAAATCCCCCAATAACATTTCCCGCCACATTAAACGTCAGGGGAACTTCGTCATCGGTGATGAGACCAAAGGGAGTTACACCGAAATCCAGGGCTGCGGCAAAAGCGTCATTTTTTTTGTCCCGCACATCCGAATTAACATTCCCTTCGGAAAGCATGGTAAGATATACATTAAACAAATCAGGTTTTTCATACCCTGTGTACATGATTGCGCCTGAAGGGCTTGAATATTCGGTCTTGTTACTGGCCGCTGATTTGGAATAATAATTTATGCCGAGACCGGTATCCTGCAGCTGCAAAACCTTATTTCCGGCGGAGATTCTGGTGACCGGTTTGTTATCGGTTGTGTTTTGACTGTCATCCAGTGAACCGATAAGGTTCCCTGCCTGGGTAAAGAATCCGATATGCACCCCCCTGCCGGTGATTTCCGCAAGCCATGAGGGATTCCGGTTTTCTACGCCGGTGGCGCCATTCTCCCAGCTGTTAATCCGGGAGGTAAAATTCATGAGCTTAAATTTCCCGGTCCACGCGGCAGGGTCAATATTCCGCGGAACTTCGTAAAACTTGGGAGTCTGATAGTGGCTGTCCACGAAGGCAAGGTTAAAGGAAGCCGATGTGTCATTGTCACCGCCATAGTTGCGAAAGCCGCCCGCTCCGGTTTCCATATTGTATCCGCCTGAAAAAACAGTCTGAATACCAATCCAGAACCACGGGACAACACCGCCATGATCCTGAAACTGCCCTTCCGGCGAAATAACCTCATTATCGGCCTGAACCTGAGCCCCTACGGCGCCTGCAACGAGAATCATCAACATAAAAACAAAACGCTTTTTGCCCTTCATAAAAACCTCCACTTCCTTAAAACACGCATTTACGTATGCAAATGCAAGGTCTGTCCGCAAAGTAACCGACTTTGTGGACAGACACTACTTAATACTTATTGGGATTCTCTACCGCATAAAATGCCGGTTTTGCTTTGTATTGTTTATCGAACAGAACCGGAAACGATTCCTTCCTCCAGCTGGTAGCGTCATCAATTCCCCAAAAGGTAACACGGCTGATATTGGCCGCATACTTTTTGAAAATTATAAACAGCGCCGCATACTTTTGAGCCTGCGCCTTTGCCGCGTCTTCGGTAAAAGACGAATAGGGGCTTCCGTAAAAAACCGCCTGTATATCAAGCTCGGAAATGGCAATTTCAACACCAAGGGAAGCGAAAAGTTGTATCGATTCTTCCACTGTCGCAGGATCAGTGTTAAGATGATGATGAGACTGCATCCCGATACCGTCAATCAATTTTCGCCCGCCATAGGCAGGGCAGCGCTCATTGATATCTTTGACCATGCGGTAAACGGCGTATGCCTTATTAGGATTGCTCATGTTTAAGTTATAATCGTTGTAATAAAGCTTTGCGGCGGGGTCGGCATCGCGGGCAGCCTTAAACGCCAATTCAATATACTCGTCGCCGATAATCTGGTTCCACCGGCTGTTTTCGCTCTGCGCCGGGTTTTCATTTTTACGTAAGGAAAGCCGCCAGTCAGTTGATGGGGAAGCGTCATTCCGCATTGCCTCATTTACCACATCCCAGGAGACCACTTTGCCCTGAAAATTGGTCAGTACCTGTGTGATGTGGTTTGTCATATTGGTAATCGCCTGTTCTCTGGAAACACCGGTATTCATCCACAATGGCGTCTGGGAATGCCACACCAACGTATGCCCGTGCATCTGCATACCGGCTTCAAGTACCGCATTCACCATTGTGTCGGGATAGGTAAATTGACCCCTTTGATACTGTATGGCGTCGGGCTTCATGGCATTTTCGGCGGTAACGGTATTGAAATGTCTTTTTAAAAGATTAAACCGTACCGTATTCAAATCCAAAGGCGATATAATATTTCCAAGTAAAAACTGCCCGGTATACCGGGAATGAAGCGGCGTTAAAACATCCCAACTGCTGCCGACTGTTTCTCCCGGTTCGTCAGATTCGTATTCGCCCGGCTTATTACCAAAAGAAAAATTGCACGAAACAAGACTCGCCATAAAAATAGCGGCTGCGACAATTCTTCCCGCTTTCCCTGTGTTCACGGTTTATTTTAGTCCTTTGACTTTTGAAGGATCAACCAGGCCCCAGAAGGCCGGTTTTGACTGAAGGCGGCCGTCAAAAAGCAGCGGCGCGTCGGTGCGACCGGGAACCGGAAAATCATTTTTCCAACTGGTGTTGTCCGATGCTCCCCATATCACCACCATGTCCCCAAGGTTACCCTTTTGAGACTGTTCCCTGAATACGGCAAAAATGTCTTTGTAGCGCTGGGCCTGTTCCAAAAGGATCGCCGCGCTTGCCGGTTTTTTCGCTTCGGAATTGCCCGTATAAATGGACATGTCCATTTCGGTAATCAATACCTTTACCCCAAGAGAAGCAAAGAGTTCGATGGTTTCCCGTATCTGCTGCACCGAAGGCGTTCTTATATCAATATGCATCTGGAGGCCTACGGCGTCCACGGGAACCTTGCGCTCTTTCATCCCTTTGACCAGATTGTACATTTCCTGCCGTTTGCGGGCATCTCCTTCAAGCCCGTACTCGTTGATAACCAACTGGGCATTGGGATCCGCCTCCCGCGCCCAGCGGAAAGCATTGTCAATATATTCCTGCCCCAGAATATCGTAGTATTTGGAACCCTCACTGCCTTTGCGTAAACCCGCCGTATCGGAGAGCGGTTCGTTTACCACGTCATAGGATTCGATGCGGTTCCGGTACCGGCGCATGATGGTCTGGATATATGTTTTAAGCCGCTGGTTAAGCGCGTCTTTTGAAACGGCCCGGGCGGGATTGGCCTTGTCCTGAAAAAGCCATGCAGGGTTCTGGCTGTGCCACACCAGGGGATGCCAGCGGAGGCGCATACCGGTCATTTCCGCAAAGTCGATGATCCGTTCGGCGGGCGCCCAATCAAAAGCGCCTTCTTTTGGCTGCACCGTTTCCATTTTCATGTCGTTTCCGGCGACCAGGACGGTAAAGTGCTTCATTAAAAGCTGGGCCTGCTGGGAAGAGAAATTAACCTCATCGGCGGAAACGGCTGTCCCTATATCAAAATAGTTCTGCCATTTCTCCGACAGGTTGGGGATAGTTACCTCGGCCTTGGGACGCAGGGCGGGATCGAGTTTTACGATTTTAATATCATCAATCCAGAAATCAATTTTGTCATTTGGCGTTACCAGGTTATCCTCTTTATAGGGCAGCTCAAAATACATCCAGATACCCGCCTGGGTGGGATCCGCCCCGACGGTATACTCGGTTTTAAATTCCGTCCATTCGCCTTTCTTTGCCTGAAAAGAAGTCACATTCTGGTACGTATGATCTTTTTTCGTATCCTTAAAAGACTTTTCGACACTAAAGGTAAAGGCGCCGGTCGCGGGTCCGTCTTTAAAATAAATCCAGGCGCTGATGCTGTAAATGTCATCGGCAACCGCATTGTCGGTAAGGCTATGGATGGGGCCATGCCAGGTATATGAACGGTTAAATACATGAAGGGAGGAAGCGCCGCCATGTTTAATATCCGTCACAATTTCGAGTTTTTCCTGCTTGTCGCCGCGGGGCGCCCAGCCATCCATGTTGCCGTTTTCAAAATTTGAATCGACAATGGTGATATTGTTATACGATTGCGCGTTAAGCGCAAAACTTACCGCGAAAAATACCGCCGCCGCAAAAACTGTTTTCTTCATTTCATCTCTCCTTATTCTTTAACACCGCCCACATTAAGGCCGGAAATAAAATATTTCTGCATGAAAGGATAAACCACCAGAATGGGCAGGGCGGCTACCACGGTAATGGCGGCCCGTATGCTCACCGGCGTTACCATGCTTGAAGCCGCATTTTGAGCCATCCCCATGGCGCCGATGGCGGCGGCGCTCTTCGACTGGCTCTGGCTTGATTGCAGGTATTCCATCAGCTTGTATTGAAGGGTATGAAGGTTTACCCTGCCGGAGTTATAAATCATCGTATCAAACCATGAATTCCATGATCCAACGGCAATAAACAGCGCTATGGTTGCCAGTACCGGCAGACAGAGCGGCAAAATGATCCGGATAAATATTTTAA
>JAISJS010000293.1 GCA_031261385.1 Treponema sp. | reverse complement strand
TGAAGCCAAGGCCATAACCAAAAATGCCCAGGGCGTGTTCACGATTAACAAGAAGCTCTGCGTTGACTGCGGCAAGTGCGTCGAGGCCTGTCCCTTCCATGTGCTGGTCAAGGCCAAAGGCAAGCCCACCCCCAGCAAATGTATAGCCTGCGGCATCTGCGCCAAAGCCTGTCCCCAGGGCATACTCTACATCAAGGAAGACGTCAAAGAAGCGGTATCGGCCTAAGCGGGACGTTTAAGCGCCTCTAACCATCAATCTGTTCTCGTTAAAAGTACCCGAGCCGCCGAAGTTCCATTCTGGCGGTAAGGTTCCCGGTATCCAGTTCCAGAACCGTTTCCAGGGCTTTTCGGCTTTCCTCAGTCCGGCCAAGCATACGGAGACAGTGGGCCATCTTCAATTGGACCTTTGCCGCATCGGATGGGCGGTCTTTTACTAAGGGGTACGCGCGTTCATAGTATTCCAGCGCCTCCGAAAGTGACCGTCTGCTTTCCGCGATCAAACCCAGATTTGCCGGGACTTGCCATACCGCTGGGTCCGCTTTTTTGAGCAGGGCTTCCGCTTCTCCCGGCTTTTCTTCCCGGATAAGCCGGAACACGTCGTGAAAAACCAATGCAGAGTTGTCTATACCGTTGATCCGGGCCTGCCGTAAGAGCAGATTGGTTTCGGTGAACCGCCGCTGCCGGTCAAAGTACCATGCCGCCCACCGGTAGAGCCCCTCTTCCTTTGGATGACGGCCCAGGAGCAGCCATGTTTCCGCTACCGTCCGCCCAAGTTCCCAGGCCTCCAGTCGGCGGCGCAGTAATTCCAGTTCCAGTAGAGCCCTACCGGTCTCCGACCCACCGGCCCCCGCTTCGGTGAGGATGCCCTCCGCACGGGCCGGATCAAAAAGGCGGCTGTACCCGATAACCCCATAGACGTGCCCCGGAGCCTCTGAAAACAGCTCCCCGTAATAGGCGATCCGCGCCTGCTCATCGGCGCTTACGGAGGCCAGGTTATACAAACTGCGAACCCGCAGATCCTGCGGGGTGTCCCCCGGTGAAACCAGGGCAGTCCAGATTTCGACGGCCCCCTCCCGGAAACCGGAGAGCCACAGGGAATCCGCCAGGCGGCCCAGGGAAGGGGCATCGGAAAACCGGGAAAACAATTCCGCCGCGCGCAGGGGATTGGTATCATAAAAATACTCCGCGCCAAAGCGCAGAGCCTGAGAGCTTTCGGTTCGTTCGGTAAGCCCCGGAGATCCAAGGAGGGACACGATCCGGGAATTGGCGGTTACCGTATCCCCCAGGAGGAGGCTGTAGAGGATCGCATTGATGAGGAAGTCCTCCCGCTCAGCCCCGCTGAGGCCGGAAACACCGGCAGCCAGGAGTTTTCCGCTCAGCGGCAAAGCGGCGGCATGGGCCGGATCCGACAAATCACCTAAAAGCACCCCAATATCCAGGGCCAGGGGCAGCAGGCGCTTTTCCGAAAAAAGGCCGGCGTACTGTCGCAGCGTAGTTTGTATTTCAGCGGGAAACTGGCCGGGATATTCCAGCAGCAGGGCGTCGGCGGCAATGGCAGCTAAGGGTTCCGAAAAGGGAAAGGCGGAAACGGCCCGTTCCGCAGCCTTCCGGTAGGCGCCTTGGAACTGCGCCCGGTTTACGGTGGAAACATGGGCCAGGTTTCGGCGGCGTTTCAGCAGCGAAAGACGGCTTTCCACACTAATGGCCTTTTTTTCCAGCCGGTTCAACAGACCATCGATGTGTCGGGGCGCGGGTTCAGGCGTTTTCAGCAGGAGAGCGTCGAACTCCTGCAATTCCCGGAAAAAAATCCCCTGCCGCGCCGGATCATTCCGGACGGTATGCCGGGTGAGGAAGACAAGGCCTCCCAGAAGAACCAGAAAAATTGCCAGGCCCGGGATAACCATTGTTTTCAGGCGGGGGATTGCGGATAGCTTCATTTTGGAATATGCAATTCGGCGGGACTGTCGCCGGTATGCAGCGGACGTTGTTCCTGCAAGGTCCGGCGGATACTGTCCAGGACGCCGTTAATGAACCGGTAGGAATCATCGGCGCCGTATTCCCGGGATATGCCGATGGCCTCGTCAATAACAATTGAGGGGGCTATCTCTTCCTGGTACATGAGGGTATAAACACTAATCCGGAGCAGGGCAAGATCAACCCGGCTTACCCGGGAAAAAACCCAGTTTTTCAGGTGAGCCCGGATCATGGCATCCACGGCGTCAATATTTTCTATGGCGCCCCGGATTAAAAGCCTGGCAAAATTCGCCGTACCCTCGTCCAGGGAGGCCTGTTTTTCCGCTTCCAGCCAGGAAAAATTCAGTAAATCCTCGGCGGCGGCGGACGCCGCTTCATAAGAATACAGTGCCTGAAAAGCCAGAATCCGCCCTTTTCTGCGTGATGCCATTGCTGCCGCTTCCGCTACCAGACGAGCAAGTTTTCGTATACTTTCACGGAAGCTTCATCCCGGAGATTTTTGACCAGGGCTTGAGTCGCCTTTTCGCTGCCGCTGACAACACTCCGCTGCATCAATTGGGAGCTTATCATTTCCCGAAGCGTAGCCGCGCTCCCCAAGCGGAAAATATCATCAAGCTTAAGATTCTCCTGGGGGAATTTGCTGGTTACCTTGATGATAAAAAAAGTTTGCGGGCCTTCAATCACTCCGGAAACCTTGCCTTCCGCCAGAGGCGTGGCTTTGTCAACAAATTCCTTCCCAAACCCCTGCTCTACCCGGGGATCCTCAATGCTCAGCGGGATGTAGCGGAGGGAACCGGAACTGTTCGAAGCGGTGGCGTTTGCAAATTCCGCATTAAAAACCGATGTGTTGGAGCCGATTTTCTTAGCCAAGTCCTCCGCCCTGGTTTTTGCGGCGGCTTTAGCGGCGGTATTGGGGAATGGTATCTGTATATAATCGAAAGAAATAGTAGCAGGCCGTACAAATGGGCCCTGGCGTTCTATATATTCGTTGTAATAGGCCAAAACCGCCTCTTGGGAAGGGTCCCCTCCTCCCATGGAAACCAGATATTTCTGTACCGTTATCTGCCGCCGGAGGGAAGACAAATCCATACCCTGGGTCGCGAGGAAATCGTCGAATTCCTTATCCGTTGGCGCCCTGCCCGCCTGGGCTGCCAGTTCAGTCTTAAAGTTCTGAATCTCGTTATTGATTTCCCGGTCACTTACCGAAGCCGCCGCCTGCTGCACAATGTACTGCTCTGTATATTTCTGTGCCAGCGCCTTTGAGCGGATCTGATCGCGATAGGCGGGCAGTTCCAGGCCGGTCTCGGTTTTGATGGCCTGGGTTAATTCGGTGTTCGTGGGCATCCTGCCGGCAACCTGGGCCATGGTAGCCCGCAGTTGCTGGTCGATTTCGTTATCAGATATGGTAACCTTATCCCGTTCCGCAGCCTGGAGGACAAGCTTTTCATTGATCATCATATCCAGCATCTGCCGCCGGTCGGGAAACGTCAAATTCTCAAGAATCGTATTGATTTCCGCATCCGTCGGCCGCCGCCTGAGTTCCTGGACCAGGCTGTCGCGAACCATTTTTTGAGCCTCTGTCCGCAACTGCTGAACATAAATGGGCTCGCTCCTGACCAGGGACAGGTCGGCCACTTTCGGCGTGGACAGATCCACCACAGCCACGCTGCCGGGTGTTTCCCCCTGAATTGGCGTCCCCTCGGGAAGGGTCCCCGTTTTTGATTCCGCTTTGCCCCCGCCAAACAGGAAGCCGGTTCCGAAACCCGCAAGTAATGCAAGGAGCAGGAAACTTTTTGCAAACATTCTCATATCCATATCCCTAACTATACCTTATTTAGCCTGCCCCGGCTATTCCAGGACCGCCCGGATACGCCGCACCCCGGAAGAGGAGGACTGCTCCTTCTGAATCCTGAAGGTTCCCATGGTTCCGGTATGCTCCACATGGGGCCCGCCGCACACTTCCGTTGAAAAATCCCCGATGCGGTAGACCTTCACCTGGGATTCGTATTTTTCCCCGAAAAGCGCCATGGCCCCCAACTTCTTGGCATCCTCCAGGCTCATCACCGTCATGGTAACCGGCAGGTCACGTTTGATCTGCTCGTTCACAATTGCCTCCACCCGGCTTAACTCATCGGCGGTCATGGGGGCGCCGTGGGAAAAGTCAAACCGCATCCGTTCGGCGGTGATGTTGGACCCCCTCTGCCCAACATGATCCCCCAGCACCATGCGTAATGCCTGTTGCAGCAGATGGGTCGCGGTATGATACTTGGTGGTTTCCTCGGAATGATCCAAAAGGCCGCCCTTAAAAATTTGGTCGCCCCCTGCACGGGAAAGCTCCTGGTGCTTCTTAAACGCCTCGTCAAATTCCGTCCGGTTCACCGTAAGGCCCTGTTCCGCCGCCAGCTCATCCGTAAGCTCGATGGGGAAGCCGTAGGTATCGTAGAGCTTAAAGGCAAGCCGCCCTGACATGATTTTCTTAGGATCCTTCAATAGATTGGGCAGCAGTTTCTCAAACTCATGTTCCCCATGCTTGAGGGTTTCCAGGAACTTCTGCTCTTCACTATCAAGCTCCGCGATGATTGTGGCACGGTTTTCCGTCAGTTCCGGGTAGGGCCCCTTGAACATATCCACCACTACTTCCGCAATGGGTGATAAGACCAGCCGGTCCTCAATGCCGAGCTTGCGCCCGTGCCGCACCGCCCGGCGTATGAGCCGCCGCAATACATATCCCGCGCCGACATTGGAGGGGCTCACCGCCTTGGGATCGCCCAGCACGAAGGTGGA
>JAISJS010000283.1 GCA_031261385.1 Treponema sp. | reverse complement strand
ATCAGACAGCGGAGCTTTTCCAGAATGTCGATAAGGACACTCCGGTTAAGCTGGTTCCCCGTATCAACCTTGATGATATCCGCATGATCCTGATAACTTTGTACCAAAATATCCACGAGGCGCTTCATTGATTTACCTGCGAACCAGTTCGCGCAAAGCGGCGGTGAGTTTATCGATCTCCTCCGGCGTATTGTAAAACGCCAGTGAAGGCCGTACCGATCCTTCAAGGCCGAAGAAACGGTGTACCGGCTGCGCGCAGTGATGTCCCGCGCGGACGGCAATGCCCTTGCTGCTCAAATGCTTGCCCACTTCCTCAAGACCGTAGCCTTCCAGCACAAACGAGAGCACACTGGCCTTTGCAGGGGCGGTTCCCAAAAGACGCAGGCCGGGGATCTTTCCCAGTTCCGCAATGCCGTATTGCAAAAGTTCATGTTCCCAGGCGGCGATATTCGTCATGCCGATAGCGGAAAGATAATCCAGCGCCGCGCCAAGTCCCGCCGCATCTGCAATATTTCCCGTACCCGCCTCGAATTTCTCAGGGGCCTTTTGGTAGACGGTTTTCTCAAAGGTAACGTCGCTAATCATGTTACCGCCGCCCTGATACACTTTTGCTTTTTCAAGCACATCGGCCTTGCCGTAAAGCGCGCCGATTCCCGTGGGAGCAAAAATTTTGTGCCCCGAGAAAACAAAGAAGTCCGCATCAAGGGCGGCAACATTAACCGGCATGTGGGACACCGATTGCGCCCCGTCAATAAGGAAACGTATCCCGTGGGCATGGGCAATCTGAATCATCTCGGCAACCGGCGCAATGGTTCCCAGGGCATTGGACACCTGGGCTGCGGCGACAAAACGGGTCCGGCTGTTAAAGAGCCGTTCATACTCGCCAAGGATTATCTGCCCCGTTTGGTCGATGGGAGCCGCCCGAATCACGGCGCCTGTTTCCTCGGCAATGATCTGCCAGGGCACAATGTTGGCGTGATGTTCCAGCATCGTCAGAATGATTTCATCGCCGGGCTTAAGGAACTGTTTGACATAGGCCTGCGCCGCGAGGTTTATCCCTTCGGTTGTTCCCCGGACAAATACGATATTATCCGCAGAAGGCGCGCCGATAAACCGGGCAACTTTTCCGCGGGCATCCTCGTAGGCGTTCGTTGACCGTTCCGCCAGCTCATGCGCTCCGCGGTGAACATTTGAATTTTCGTGGGCATAGAAAAAGTTGAGCCGGTCGATCACCGCCTGGGGTTTTTGCGTCGTGGCAGCGTTGTCCAGCCACACGAGATCCCTGCCGCCGACCTTCTCCGAAAGTATCGGAAAATCGGCGCGTATCGCGGCCAGGCTTTTACCCCCGACAGCATAATTCTGCGCGGATGAGTACGAGTGGGCGGCTGCGATGTTGGAAACCGCAGGCACACCTGTGGGAACGAGGTGCGGCTTGTAGGCCGCGCCGCTTGCCGCTGCACCAGTATACTCCTTCGCAGGCGCCGCATACGGCAGCGCCACAGACGCAATATCAATATACGGCAGCAATACGGGCGCTTCCCCAACCGGAACCGCGCCCGGCGGCACGGCAGTTGGAACACCGCTTGCCGGCGCGCCAAATTCGGGAAAGCAGGCCTGGGCCAGCGCCGCTATCTGTTCAGCGGATGGCAGGCCGTAACTGTTATTCGTAATCATAGTAGTCACCTACTTCCACATCTTCCAATACGGCAACGGCGTCGTCGGCGAGAATCGCCGCAGAGCAGTACACCGAAAGAAGGTAGGAGGCGACCCCGTTGTCGTCAATGCCCCGGAACCGTACCGAAAGCCCCCGTGACTGTTCACCGGGAACATTGGCCTGATACAGGCCTATAACACCGCGTTTTGCCTCTCCCGTGCGGACCAGAAGAATGTTAGTCTTCCCGCCCTTGCCCTTCGGTTCCTTGAGGCCGTCGACAAAAAGTTTGTTGGTGGGAATAATCGGAATCCCGCGCCACGCGATAAAGGTTCCCCCGCCAATGTTCACCGTGACAGGCGGCACTCCGCGGCGGGTACATTCACGTTCAAACGCCGCAATAGCCCGCGGATGGGCAAGGAAGAAACTCGGATCTTTCCACACCTTGGTGATAAGTTCATCAAGATCGTCGGGCATGGGCCTGCCGTACCGGGTCTGAATCTTCTGTGAATCGGCGGCATTTTTAAGAAGACCGTAATCATCACTGTTGACGATCTGGCTTTCCTGCCGCTCCTTAAGACTTTCTATGGCAAGGCCTATTTGTTCCTGGGTCTGATCAAACGGTGAACTGTACACATCGGAAATTTTGGTATCCACATTGATGATCGTGGAAATCGAATTGAGCACATACTCGCGGGGCTTGGTTTCGTAGTCGACAAAGCCCTGGGGAATCTCAACCTTTTTGGGGTCCTGGCTGCACAGCACATCGAGGGGGGTCTCCCCGCCCTTTACCCGGTTGACCCGGTAGATACCCGATTCCAGTCCTTTAAATTCCAATACCCGCGTAAGCCACTTGGGGGTAAGGGATCCGAATTGCGGCGGGGTTTTGGTAACATTTGCCAGCTGATACGCGGCATCCCGTCCAAGAGCGTTTAAATTTTTTTCTGCCATGATGTTCTCCTTAAAATATATCTAGTCACAAAATTACAACAAACAGAAAAATGTATCTAAAGCAGCTTTTTGGGGTCCTGGCCGGTAAACTCGCACCCATCTTCGATGGTCGCGATTTCCCAGCCACCCCTCAAAAAAATATTTTAATACATTTTTCTGCATTCTCATATCTTGACATATATTCAGTTAATATGTCGGTAATGAGGTATCCACCTCCCGAGCCCAGGCGTTGACTCCGTCTTTTAGGTTGAGAAGCCGGCCGGTATAGCCTGCTTCCCGCAGCGCCCTGATTGCAAAGACGCTCCGCTGTCCGATTTTGCAGATGAACACCGCGTCCACTGCCGGATCAAATTCTTCGATACGGCGGGCCATCTGTCCCAGCGGAATGGCCTTTGCATTGGGGAATTTGACGATGGCCCGTTCATGGGGCTCACGGGTGTCGATGATCTGCAAGGGATCGTTCCGATCCATCCGCTCCTTTAATTCCGCTGCGGTGATGATCTCCACCGGCTCCTCATCGTTATTTTTTTTGAGCCCGCAAAACTGCTCATAGTCGATAAGCTCGTGGATAGTGGGATCCTTACCGCAGATGGGGCAATGGGGATCCTTGTCCAGGCAGAGCTCACGGAACTTGAGTTTCCAGGCGTCAAACAAAAGAAGCCGGCCGATAAGGCTGTCGCCGCCGCCGACAATACGTTGGCTCACTTCGTGGGCCTGCAGCGGGCCGACAATACCGGGCAGCACGCCGACGACGCCCCCTTCGGCGCAGGACGGGACAAGG
>JAISJS010000253.1 GCA_031261385.1 Treponema sp. | reverse complement strand
TACTCAAATCAACCGCAGGGGCCGGGTTTACCGAACTTATCGCTAAAGGGGTTGTCGATAATGATATAGTAGTTCATTACAATGATAAATTCCTGAACAACCCTCTGTATTCGATCTTTAAAGATCCGCCGTTTAACCTTACTACGAATGATTCCTATCATGCGCCGAACCATAATGCGGGGATCAATTCGGACAATCTTGTTTTTAATGCTCAGGCCCGCTTTGACATGGACTGGGATATGGGCCCGGCTTTGCCGGGCTTCCTCCTTGCCGCAGGGGTGCAGGAACTCTACACCCGGTGGCAGGAGTATGAAAATGTTGGCCTCTTTATGGAAAGTTACATGCTGCCCGGGCTTGTTAACGAAAAGTATGATCAACTGGCGGTGTACGGCAAACCATTTCTTTCCGGTGTAATCTGGCCTTTTCAAAAAATCGTCGATGTGGATAACCACGGGCTTTTCAGCTCCGCCTATACCCTTGCTGAATACACAAGTCCCAATCAGCGTTTCGGCGCGGAAGCGGGGATCAGGATGGATCACCTTTACTTTTCAGGCAAGGGCTTTGCGGTTCCATCGGCGCCCGTGTGGAATCCCCGGATCAACCTGGACTTCAATATCCTGAAAAACAAAGATCTCTTTGGAATCCCGAATTTCCTTGAATCATTCTCCGCCACCATCGGCACGGGGCTCTTTTCTTCGATGAACGAAAACATTTCTTTTATCGAAGAAGGGAACGATGGCCTTGAAAACCTGACTCTGAACCGCTCCTGGACAACGGTAATCGGGACCAAATTTGAATTTACCGAAGGCTTCAGTTTTAATATCGAAGGGTATTATAAACAGGTTTTTAACCGCGCCCACATCATGGCAGACATTACATTTGAGAGCGCCGACAGCGTTAATGTCAAATGGGGTTTTGACGGGAAAGGCCAAATTTGGGGTTTCGACTTACAACTGCAAAAACTGACGTCCCGGTATATAGACGGGTGGATTTCTTATACCTATACGGACGCCCGGTATTATGAACCCACCGAGGGCGACTATGGAGACTCAGGCGGCGGGGATGACTGGTACTATCCCTCTTTCCACCGGTTCCACAACTTCAACCTGGTACTGAATATAAAACCGGTAAGACAGTTCAACATTGCCCTCCGTTTCGGTTTTGCTTCGGGCCAGCCCACCACCAAAGTGACGTATGGACCCGTTTATTCCTATCCGGTAGAGCAAGTCTACTGGGATGAGGCAACGGGAAAATATCTGCCTGTACTGGAAAGTGGTAAAGAAGTAATCATTCAAAAATTCCGCCGGGAAGTTACAAGTCAGGAAGAAAGCCGGGGTGCCTGGTCCCTCCCGCTGGATCTTAAATTTTCCTTCTTCATTTTTAACAAGAAGGGCAAGGTGCAGACGGAAATATATCTGGGCGCGGAAAACCTGTTGTCCCTGGTGTATAACCCCCAAACGACCAGAACCACCTTTAATGAGTATACCGGCAAGGAAGATACGGGAAGCACCAGCATTTCCTACGATCTGCCCATTCCGATGGTGTCATTCGGGTTTAAGTGGAGCTATTAACATGAAAATTAAAAACTGCAGGCGTTTTTTAACGGTCTTTCTTGCGGGCGCCTTTACCCTCTCCCTTTCAGGGTGTACTACTATTGCCGAAGGCGCCGGGCGGGTAGTGGATGGATCAGCCTTTGCCGAGAAAAAACTGGCGCGGTATCGGGTCGGAGGAAAACAAAAGGCCGCCAAGGGCACGGCGAAAACCGCTGCCGGCGTCCCCATCGCAGAAGCGCTGGAAGTGCGGAACAGGGCGGGGGATGAATCCATTGTTATCACGCTGGAAGAATTTCCGGCAATTAAAATACGCGGTTCGGCGCCAAAAGCTGACGGCAGTTTTTACCTGACTGCCCTGGAATTCTTAAGCGGAAGTTATTCGGGCTGGAATGAATTTACCCTTGACCTTTCGGGAAACGGGACTTTTTCAAAAACTGAAAACGGCGCTTCTCTTTCCATTCCCCCTCCCCTGGAACCGGTACAGATTTCCGCAGGGAAGATACGGCGGGGTGACAGCCGCATAACCGGCGGGGAGTCTTTGACCCTGCTTCGGAACCGTCGCGAACGAATCCTTGCCCTTACCGAATGGATGCAGAGCTCAGGGTTCCCGCAGGCGGAAGACTCTGCTGCACAGGAAGGCGCCCCTCCTGACATGGACCGCAAAGCGTTTGAAAACTACTGGAAACCCATACTGCTCCCCGAACTGGTAAGCAAAAAGAAACGTCCGGCATCGTATCAAAACAAAGATACTGCTGACCCTAAAGTTTCCCGGGTCCGCGCAGAAAGTATCAACTGGAATGTCGATTATACCAAAAATCTTTTCCCGGAGAACCTTTGGCCCCTCAGGGATTCAGGAGCCCTCCTGAGGGATTGGGAAGAATCCTTTGAATGGATATACTTTGAATATAACTGGAATAAAATTGCCGGAGAGCTTTCGGATAATATCATTATGGAACAAATAAAGTAGGAGGATTGGATACATGGAAACAGGCGCTGCATCTTTTACACTTTTGGAGCTTTTCAGGCTCGGGGGCATTTTCATGTGGCCCCTGCTTTTTTTCTCGATTGCCGTTTTTGCGATCATTCTGGAACGGATTATTTACCTTGGATACCATAAATTTAACGTTGACAATTTGGCGTCGGCGGTATTGCAGAACATTGACGATAACAATATTGCAGGCGCCCGGGAGTACCTTTCGTCCCAGACCAAACGGAATATGGGCGCCCGCATACTGCTTACCCTGGTGAACCGGGCGTATCCCGATAAAAAACAGGCGTTTTCCGAACACCGGCTTGAAACCGCCGTGGAAACCGAAGCGGCCTCCTGTATCGGTTCACTGGAAAACGGCTTTAATTTCCTCACGGCTCTTGGATCGCTTTCCCCGCTCACCGGGTTTCTCGGAACTGTTTCCGGCATGATTGGGGCATTCAGGTCGATTGCCGAGGCTACGGAAGTCAATGCGCAAATTGTGGCAAACGGCATCTATGAAGCCCTTATTACCACGGTTTTCGGGCTCATCATCGCCATTATCGCCATGATTGGCCATTCGATTTTCAGCCACATCGTCGATAAATTTGCCGCCGATGTAGAAAAAGCCGGTTCCACCCTGATCACGGAGATTGCCGATCGTCATGAAGTTTAAACGGCGAAGGCGGGCTGCCTTTGATGAATCAAGCGCCGCAAGCGACATGGCCTTTCTGCTTATCATTTACTTTATTGTCATTGCGGGGTTCAATGTCAACAAGGGATTTTTGATGAACCTTCCCGCAAAGGATTCTACCCGCCTTATTCAAAAGGATGACCTGCTCCGTTTTGAAATGGACGGCGACGGTTCGCTTTTGTTCCAAAATGAAGTACGGGATATTGCCTTTGCCAAACAGCACATCAGCTCCGCCGTATCAGGTAACCCCAACATAGCCCTCATCCTTACGATAGACGGAAAGGCGCCCTGGCAGCGAGTTGTCTCGTTTGTGGAGCTTGCAGAAGATTTAAAGATCGATTCATTTTCATTTACCATCAAGCGGGAATCGCCATGAAGTTAAAAAAGAAAGAAAGAAAACGGTTTTCAATTCCCCTTAACTCCATGTCGGATGTGGCGTTCCTCCTTTTGATTTTTATTATGCTTGTGTCGCTGATCAATTACCGTAAAGTGATAAAAATTGATTATCCTGAAGCGCAGACTGCCCTGCGCACCAGTGCGGAAAAAAATCTTGAAATATGGATAGATATTTCAGGAGATGTCTACCTTGACGGAACTCCGGCAATTTTACAGGATGTGGAAGAAACGGTTGCCGACCTGTACCGTAACGCCCCCGATACCCGGCTCCACATCATCGCCGACCGCAGCACCCCCTATGCAAACATAAACAGCGTGCTTGAAATTCTCCAGGTACTGCAATACCGGGTGGTAAGTTTTGTGGTAAAAAATGACAGTTGAAAACAGACTGCGGCTTGTTCTTTTTGCAGTGGTCGCCGCGATTCATGGTATATTAATTTTTTTCATCTCCTTTAACGCCGGTTCTATGATTGCGTCTTCTGCAATAAGTGAGTCCGCACGGGTAATGAAGCTCACCGATATTGCCGAAGAACGGCCTATTGTCAAAGAAATTAAAACTGTCCCGATCCCGCCGGAAAACATGCTTCTTCAAAACATCGTGGAATCCATCGCGGAAAACATGATAGAAACCGAAGAAGCCCCTGACCAGATCGTAGCGGCGCCGGGAACTTTTATTCCGCAGTCCGCCGAAGATTATCTCCCCATGCACAGGGTTTCCGTTGCGCCAAAGTTTGATGAGCGGATCCTGACATCCAATTTGATCTATCCGTCCATTGCCCTCCGTTCCGGCATTGAAGGCCGTGTCATTCTGGAACTTTTTATCGATCGGACCGGCACAGTCCAGCGCATAACCGTTTTACAGGAAACTCCCCCCGACCGCGGTTTCGGTGAAGCGGCAATTAAAGCCTTCACCGGCCTCCGCTGTTCTCCCGCCTTCTCCAACGGCGAAGCCGTCTCGGTACGGTACAGGTATCCGGTGAGTTTCAGAATTAAATAAAGAAGAGGGAAAACCGCAAAGTCGAATAAGTCGAATAAGTTAAGAAGGAGTGAAGAATGTCAATGGTAAAGGTCCAATTTTCACCTTCCACCCTTCACCCTTCCTTCTTCCCCTTCATGTTCCTTAGTGTCTTTTGTGGTTGAAATTCTCCCCCTCTTCCCTTTTTCGCCTTCTTCGACTTTGCGGTTAGTTTCTTCCGATTTTTTCCTCAATTGGAATTACTGAAATGTAACCTATGCAGCATGGAAAAAAAGGAAAAATATCTATATACTACACATATAGGAGATAAATTATGGTAAATTCTAAATTTTTGAAAAACAAACGTGGGTTATTTGCTGTCCTTCTGGCGGCGGCAGTAATCATGCTCACCGGGTGTCCTGCGGAACCGGGGGATGAACCGCCCACAAAGGAACCAAAAACATGGACATTGGCGACATTGCCGGAAGGTATCACCGGGACTTTTTCGAACATTGCTTTCGGAAAGGGTGTGTTCGTAGCAGCTACCAGTGAAAAAGAAATAATCTGGTCGGCAGATGGGGTAACCTGGACCAAGGTGACCCAGGATCTTTCCACTATATTGAATACTACTGCAAGTTATGTATTTTTTGGCAATGATGGATTTGTAATAGCAGACCGCACTAATAACACTACAGGTTGGGCGAAGTCCTCTGATGGAAAAATATGGTCAGCAGCAAAAGCCCTGCCAGCTGCAGGACGTGCCGCAGGTAGCGGCGCTTATGGTAACAATACCTGGGTTATAGGCGCTAACGGCGGTGTTTTTACCAGTACGGATGCAACAACATGGGAGGCACT
>JAISJS010000173.1 GCA_031261385.1 Treponema sp. | reverse complement strand
AAAACCTATGATCTTAGGGTCAGGCTTTTATCCAAATACACCCGGCCCTCCGACGATATCATTCTGGTTCTGCTGGATCAAAACAGCATCGACTGGGCCAATAAGGAACGCGGCTGGGGCTGGCCCTGGCCCCGAAAGGCGTATGCGGAATTAGTCAATTATATGAATACCGGCGGGGCAAATTCGATCGCATTCGATGTGATTTTTTCAGAACCCTCTATATATCGTAACGCCCGTCAGGATGCGATCATTGACGAAGCGGTACAGAGCCTGGAAAATGTCCGCAATAATATAGAAGATTCCCGCACCTCCGCGGTACGGGAACGGCAGGCGATGGGTTCTGTTTTCAGAAACGTGACAAATGCCCTGCAAACCCTCAGCACCCGTGAAGATGACGCCTCGTTTGTCGAGGCGGAGAAAAAATTCGGCAGAGTAGTGCAGACAGTTTTTTTCAGCAGCCAGACGGGAAATGCCGATTCCTGGCCTGCCGATTTGGACAAGCCCCTTTTTCAGACGGTCAACTTTGGCTCGGTTCTTTCCAATTATGATATTAAAAACGCAGAAGCCGGCGCCCACGCCCAGTTTCCAATTCCGGATCTCCGGAATGCGGCGGGAATTTTGGGCAATATAACCGGGCAGGCTGACTCGGACAGCGTCTTCCGGCGGAACCGGATCTTCACGCTTTTTGACGGCAAGGCAGTGCCGGGCCTTTCGGCGGCTTCCCTGCTGGTTTCCGGCGCCGATAGACAGATCGCCTACAACGAAAAAAAGCGCATCATCGAATGGGGAGAGTATGCCATACCGGTCAACCATGAAGGAAAAGCAGTCCTTAACTTCCGGGGAAATTTGGACCGGTACATTCCCTATTTTGCTTCCGATGTGCTGCAAAGCGCCGAAGCCTATGAGAAAGGAGAAACTCCGCTGCTGCCGCCGGAGGATTTTGCGGGCAAATATGTGTTCTTTGGGTATTATGCTCCGGGCCTTTTTGACATCGTAAGTACCCCCATATCTTCGGTATACCCCGGCGTGGGAATGCACATCACCATGCTGGATAATCTGCTCCAGGGAGATTTTATCCGGGAAAGCCCTTCCTGGCTTGCATTGATCATGATTTTTGCGCTGGTGGTACTTATCACCTTCCTTACCCTTTTTTCCAAACGTATTTCGGTTACAACCGGCGGCGTTCTGCTGATCATTGCCGCATTATTGGCCGCCGCTTTCAGTTTCTATCTTTCTGATAGCCTTTGGCTCCCCATTGCGGCCCCGCTTTTTGGTATTCTTGCCGCCTTTATCGTCGCCACCCTTTACAATTACGCAACCGAAGGCAGCCAGAAGCGGTTTATCAAATCAGCCTTTTCCCGGTACCTGTCCCCCAAGGTTATCGACCAGATTATTGCCGATCCTTCCAAACTGAACCTGGGCGGCGAAAAACGGGAAATGACGGCGATTTTTACCGATATTCAGCGTTTTTCTTCTATATCAGAAGGCCTTCAGAAGGAATATGGCGAAGACGGCCCCAAAGCCCTGGTTAGTCTCCTTAATCTTTACCTGACCGAGATGAGTAATATCGTCCTTGAAAACGGGGGAACCATCGATAAATATGAAGGTGATGCAATTATCGCCTTTTTCGGCGCTCCAATCTGGACAGAAAAACACGCCGCTCTTGCCTGCCGCAGCGCTATTCAAATGAAGAAGCGGGAAAAAGAACTGCTGGATATCATCATGAAGGTTCCGGAAGAAGCTTCAGCAAAATTTATTAAGTACAATGAACATGAAGGAGCTTTTGGCCTTCCCTTGCGCAAATTGATAGAAAGCAAAGCGATCCGTTCCGAACGGCCCCTGTATACCCGGATTGGAGTCAATTCCGGTGACATGGTAGTGGGAAACATGGGAACTCCTGACAAAATGGATTATACGATCATGGGAAATGCGGTGAACCTTGCCGCCCGGCTTGAAGGAGTTAACAAGCAGTATGATACCAGCGGCATCCTGATAAGCGAATACACCCGTGATATAATCGGAGATGAATTTGTCATCCGGGGCTTGAGCCGGGTACGGGTTGTCGGCGTTAATACCCCCCTCAGGCTCTACGAACTGCTGGATACCAGGGAAGATGCATCTCCGCGGCTGCTAAAAATTGTTGAAGTATGGGACCAGGGGTTTGCCGCCTATGAAAAGAAAAATTTCCCGGAAGCACTCAAGGCCTTTAAGGCGATCTACCAGGCAAATGAAAATGATTTGGTTGCCAAAAAATATCTGGATCGCTGTGAAAAATACATTGCAGTACCACCCTCAGAAAAAGAATGGGATGATGGGGTGGATAATTTAACAGAAAAATAGAGTTATGGAGGCATTTATGAAAAAAGTTTTATTACTGTTTGTTTGTTTCTTGCTGCTTGCAGGCACTGTGTCTGCCCAGGTCAAAAAAGGCGGAACCCTGTACGCATCCGCCAAATCTGTGGCGCTAAAATCTTCCACGGGATTTTTTGCAAAAACCCAGGGTACCCTGAGCTATGGCGAACAAGTCACGGTGCTCCAGGTAAACGGAAAATGGGTGCAGGTCCAATCAATCACCGGGGCTCGCGCCTCAGGGTGGACCGCTTCCTCAAATCTTACCTCCAAGCGCATCACGTCGGTAAGTTCTGCCGGTTCCGCCTCGGCAAGCGAGATAGCCCTGGCAGGAAAAGGCTTTAGCGAAGAAGTTGAAAATGCCTATAAGGCCGAAGGAAACCTGAATTATGCCGATGTGGACAAGACCGAAGCCCTGTCAGTTTCCGAAGATGATCTGTACTCCTTCCTGATCGAAGGTCATCTTTTTACAGGAGACAAATAATGAAAAAAACATTTTTGAAAAAAGCCCTTTCCCTTTTTATTCTGCTCCCGTTTGCAATGATTGCAGTTTCCTGCGGAACCCTTGCCGCCGCTGCCGGCACAGGCGCCCAGATTGCCGGCGCCTTCGGCGTCATTGATCAAGATACTGCCAATGCGATCACCAAATCCTCCGACGCCATCGGCAAAGCTGCCGAAGACATAACCCCTGAACAGGAATATTACATCGGCAGGGCTGTTGGGGCTAACATTCTTACCAATTATAAACTGTATACCGCCCGCCCCGCCCTTACCGCGTATCTTAACCAAATCTGCAGCGCCCTGACGATCAATTCTCCCAAACCGGAAATTTATTCAGGCTACCATGTAATGATCCTTGACAGTGACGAGATTAACGCCTTTGCCACCTCCGGCGGTCACATCTTTATTACCCGCGGCCTTATCGCCTGCACCGATTCCGAAGATGCCCTTGCCTCGGTACTCGCCCACGAGATTTCCCATATACAGCTCCAGCACAGCATCAAGGCAATAAAAACCAGCCGGGTAACCCAGGCTCTTCTGGTGACCGGTACCTCCGCCGCCGGTGTAGCCGCCGGCAGCCAGGGACTCGACCTCGGTGAACTTACCGATATCTTCAATGAATCCGTCGGCGAAATTGTCACCACTATGGTCAACAACGGTTATTCCCAAACCCAGGAATTCGATGCCGACACCACCGCCCTGTCCCTGCTTGCCTCTGCCGGCTACGAACCTTCAAGCATCCTTGATATGCTCCATGCCCTTGAAAAAAATCAGGGCAGCCATCCCGGCGGCTTTAACAAAACCCACCCCACCCCGGCAAAGCGTATCACCAGCGTTGAGAAATCCGTCAAAAAATTCACGGTAGCCGATACCCGCTCCTTCCGCCGCGACAGGTACAATAAGACAAAGTAAAAGCAGAATTTATAACTCCTCAAAATAAGATTATTTTGGGGAGTTTAATTTTAGTCAAATTTTTAACAATATTGCGCGTTTGCCGAGGAACTGTTTGCCGGTGACGGGATTCACCTCAACAGAGAGGGACAGCAGAAATGGGCAAAAGAGTATATTATTCCCGTTATCGAGGAGAATGAGGTGACATAAATGCCCAAAATCACAGATGCGATGATAC
>JAISJS010000159.1 GCA_031261385.1 Treponema sp. | reverse complement strand
CCTATGCGGAATATTATATTTCAAAAAAGTTCTGGCCGGAATGGACTTCCGATGACCTTGCCCATGCGGTAACGGAATATCAATCCCGGGATCGCAGGTTCGGAGGCCTTGGCAGCGGCATCAGCAATGAGGAGGGAAAATGAACAAGATCATACAACGGCTGATTATTTTTGTAGTCGGAATTCCCCTCATCACGCTGATTGTACTCGGCCTCCCCCATTACCACCATCTTGCCCTGAATATACTCGTAATAATTTTCAGCGCACTCGGCGCAATAGAATTGTCAGACCTCCTGCGGAAAAAGGATATGGCTATACCGCGCTGGGAAGCTGCGCTGCTTGGCATATTGGGACCTGCCTCTGTCACCGCTGTCGTAAGTTTTAATATCAACAGTGAAGCCATCCAGGCATTTTTTATTGCGGGGGCGTCCTGGCTGCTGGTTTCGCGTATTTTTTCCAAAAACGAAGGACTTAAAACGGGTATCACCCGGGCCGCCGCAGGGTTTGCTGTGATGGTGTATCCGGGAGTTTTTCTTGAATGGATAATAAAAATGGCCCGATGGGAAGTGGAAGGCTCATCATCTGCGGCGCAAATATTTATTCTGTTTTTCCTCCTCATCGTTTTTGCCAACGATTCGGCAGCCTGGGCTGCGGGGATGCTTTTTGGCAAGGGTAACCGCGGCATAATTCCGGCGAGTCCCAACAAAAGCATTGCCGGTTTTGTCGGGGGGGTATGCGCTTCAATTATAGTGGCGGTGACCGGGGCGCTTCTTTTTCCGGAAGTATTCGTTCCCCACTATCTTGGCGCAATTCCGTCAGGCATTATCGTGGGACTTCTTTCAGGAATAGCCGCCACATTGGGAGATCTCGGAGAATCGGTAATGAAGCGGAGCGCCGATACAAAGGACTCAGGTTCCCTTATCCCCGGAAGGGGCGGAGTGCTTGATTCCATCGATTCCATAGCGCTGGCAGCTCCGGTATTTTATTGCGCCTGCCTGATTTTCTTTATCTAGTGCGGAGTATCCGGTGAAAAAACGTGTTGCACTGCTCGGCGCTACCGGCTCCATAGGAAAAAGTACACTGGATGTTATCCGCGCAGGGTGTGATGATTTTGAGCTTGTCCTTATTTCAGGCCACACCAATGCGGCCTCTCTTTCCGCCCTTTCAGGCGAATTTAAAAATGCAAAAACGGTTCTTTCAGGTTCCGGTGACGGGCGGGAAAAACTCCTTGCTGCAATTTCCGGCATAAAAGCCGATATTACCGTCAACGGTATATCAGGGGCCGCGGGCCTTGAGCCTTCCTTTGCGGCAATTAATTCCGGTTCCGATCTTGCGCTGGCAAACAAGGAAACGGTCGTTATGGCAGGCCCGTTGTTGTTCAGGACTGCCGCAGAAAAAAAGGTAAAAATACTTCCGGTCGATTCTGAACATTCAGGCGTCTTTCATCTTATTGCGGCACACGGAGATGCAAATATTGATGAAATCATCCTTACCGCTTCGGGCGGGCCTTTCAGAAAGTTCACTATCGATCAAATGCGGAAGGTCACTCCCCGTGAAGCTCTTGCCCACCCTACCTGGAACATGGGGCCGAAAATTACCATTGATTCCGCTTCCCTTGCAAACAAGGGCCTTGAGGTAATCGAAGCGGCGCAGCTTTTCAATGTGAGCGCAGAAAAAATCCGCGTTGTGGTGCATCCACAAAGTGTGGTCCATTCGATGGTGCGTATGAAAGACGGAGCAGTGTTTGCCCAGCTTTCAGAGCCGGATATGCGCCTCCCTGTCCACGAGGCCCTGTACTGGCCGGAGGTAAAAGTATCTTCCTGGGGGAAGCTTGATTTTGACTGCCTGAACCTGGAATTTGAAAAGCCCGACATGGAAAAGTTTCCAATGCTTCCCCTGGCGTACGAGGCTGTCCGCCGCGGGGGACTAAACCCCTGCGCCTATAACGGGGCCAACGAAATCGCCGCCGCCGCTTTTTTAAACAGCGAGATCGGATTCCTTGATATACCCCGCATAGTTGAGTATGTTTTAACAGGGGACTGGGAAGGGCACGGCGAGGGTATCAGGACGATTTTGGAAGCCGATAAAAAAGCCCGGGATATGGCTCTGGCATTTATTAAAAAGGAAAGTGAGGAAAAAAGATGATAGTTGTAAAAATTTTGCTGGGGCTTTTGGGCCTTGGGATTGTGGTTTTTGTTCATGAACTGGGACATTTTCTTGCGGCCCGGCTTGTCGGGATTGGGGTGGAGGCGTTTTCCATAGGATGGGGGAAACCCATCTTTAAAAAGAAAATTGGCGAGGTTGAATACCGTATCGGTATGTTCCCCATGGGGGGCTACTGCAAGATGCGGGGAGAAAATGAATTTCAGGAAGCCTGGGAAAACCGGAAAAAAGCAATAGAACCCGTTAAAGGAACTTTCTATGGCGAAAGCCCCTTCCGCCGTATTGTGGTGGCGTTTGCCGGCCCCTTTTTCAACCTGATCTTTGCGGTCCTTGTCCTTTCGGTAATTTGGGGAATAGGTTTTGAGGTAAACACCATGAGCAACAGAATAATCCTTGCCTCGGAAATTTCCGGTGCGGAGGACTACCCTGCCGATGGAGCGGGGCTGAAAACCGGGGATCGTATTATCAGCATCGACGGGAAAGAAACGCCGTATTACCATAATGTGCAGGAGAATATCGCCGTTAATCCGGAAAAACCCCTGGCCCTTGTGGTGGACCGGGACGGAGAGAAACTCAATCTGACCGTGCGGCCGAATCTTGACAAAAGTACCGGGGCCGGAAAAATCGGGGTCTACTTCTGGACCGACGCCGTTGTCGATACCGTTGACGGGGAAAGCCCTGCCGCCCGCTCAGGGCTTAAAAGCGGGGATCATATCGTCAGCGTCAATGGGGAAAAAATCCAAAATAGTATGGATTTTATAAAAGCCCTGTCTTCAAAGCCTGCTGTTCTTTCGGTTGATTTTGAACGGGACGGAACAGAAAATTCCTGCAAACTTTCACCGGTTTATTCTGAAAACGGAGATACGGAATTGGGCATAGGCTGGGAATATATTCATTACCGCAGCCCTGCCCTTGCCCCACCGCAGGCCCTGGTAAAAGGCGCTTCAGAATCCTGGAAAACCTTTGTTGTTTCCCTCAAGAGCCTTGGACTTCTTTTCCGCGGAATCGATCTTACAAAAGCGGTTTCCGGCCCTGTCCGTATTACCTACATGGTTGGGGATGTTGCCGCAGAAGGGTTCGGACAAAGTATCGGTACCGGCCTGCGGAGTATGGCGGATTTTCTTGCCCTTATCTCTGTGGCGCTGTGTATCATGAACCTCCTCCCCCTGCCGGTTCTTGACGGCGGTATGATCGTCCTCTTTATCATCGAA
>JAISJS010000137.1 GCA_031261385.1 Treponema sp. | reverse complement strand
CTTTTGGGTTAGATTATTTATGAGGCAACGCGCCTACTTGTAAATCCTTATTTTTGCGGCTAAAATAACCTTTGTATGATGCGCGGAAAGCCTTTTTACGCGGATGGGCTCCGGTTTTCCTGTACCCGCTGCTCCGCCTGCTGCAGATACGAGAGCGGTTTTGTGTTTCTTTCTGAAAACGATGTAAAGCTTCTGGCGGCGGAGTGTCAAATGGTGTATGCTGATTTTGTGAAAACCTATTGCCGCTGGGTTCCGGCCGTTAACGGGGCGGAGCAGCTTTCCCTCAAGGAAAAAGCGGATTTTGACTGCATTTTCTGGAAAGGGGGATGTTCGGTGTATACCGCCCGGCCGCTCCAGTGCCGTACCTTTCCGTTTTGGCCTTCAATTATGGGGTCGGCGGCTTCGTGGAAATTAGCCCGTTCGGGATGTCAGGGCATGGATAAAGGGGCATTGCACAGTATGGAGGAGATACAGTCCTGTCTGCAAAAGCGGATAGCAGAACCTGTTATCGTACGTAAAGGCCAAAACCCGGAGGCATGGTAGATGATTGTCCGTTTTTGGGGTGTGCGGGGTTCAATCCCCTCTCCGGAGCTTCCGTCCCAAATCAGGAGTAAAATTTCTGCCATTCTGGAGCGGATTACCGCAGATGACCTGGCCAGCCAGGAAAGCCGTGAGCGCTTTCTCGCCGGGCTTCCCCCCTGGCTTTTCGGTACGGTCGGCGGAAACACCCCCTGTGTTACCGTGGGCTTTGACGATCCTGAGGAGCTGGTCGTTTTTGACTGCGGTTCGGGGATGCGTGAAATGGGGATTGCCCAGTCAAAAGAACGGCCCAAAACATCCCAATACCATGTATTTTTTTCACATTTTCACTGGGATCATATTCACGGACTGCCGTTTTTCAATCCTTCCTATGATCCTTCCGTGTCTATCGACTTTTATTCCCCGATGAAAAACCTTGAGACGAGCCTCCAGAACCAGATGACTTCCCCGTATTTTCCCGTGCATATGGAATCCATGGGCTGTCGAAAAACGTTCCACTTTTTGGAAAAAAGTGTTACCTTAAAAGATGTGACGATTTCTTATAAAAAGATGAATCATCCCGGGGATTCCTATTCGTATCTGGTTAATGACGGGAAGCACCGTTTTATCTATGCCACGGATACCGAGCTGTCCGCTGCGGATTTTATGAAAAATGATGAAAACACCGCGTTTTTTCAAAATGCCGATCTCCTTGTCATAGACTGCCAGTATACCCTTGGGGAGGCCATCGAAAAGTACAACTGGGGGCACAGCGCATTCAGTCTCGCGGTTGATTTTGCTGCAAATTGGGGGATTAAGCACATGGTTCTTTTTCACCATGATCCTACCTACAATGACCGGAAGCTTTTTAATATTCTGCAATCGGCCCGGTGGTATACCGAGCGGATGAATATCAAAGGGATTGAGTTGACCCTCGCTATGGAAGGTCTTGAGATCAGGCTTTAAACGCTTACGGTATGCAGGTGAGAGTATGCCCCGTATAGCCCGACGAATCATCAAATTTTTTGTTTTCCTCATTGGGTTTGCGCTGGTTTTGGCGGCGCTGGCGGCGGGTACGGTGATTTTTTTCAATGCGGCGCCGGGAAACAACGGCGCCGGCGGCCCGTATTTTGAGCCGGGGGATAGTATAAGCCGGGCCGACGATGGTTCGGTGTACCTGGAAGTCAGGCGCGGGGAGAGCGCCCAATCGGTCGGGATCCGGCTTGCAAATGCGGGACTTATTCGCAGCCGGTATTTTTGGCGCCTGCTTTCTTCATACAACAAGGACTTTATAAAGGCCGGGACCTACCAGTTGAAAATCCCCGCAACCCAGATGGAAATTTACCGGGTGCTGGTTTCGGGCAAGCAGATGCTCCAGCGGGTCACGATTCCTGAGGGGGTCACCCTTAAAAAAATGGCCCGTATTTTTGCCGACGCCGGTATCTGCGGGGAAGGTGATTTTCTTGAAGCGGCGGCGGACACGGATCTGCTGGAGCTGTTCAACATCCCCGGAAAGACGCTGGAGGGTTATCTCTACCCCGACACCTATTTATTTCCGCCGGATTATCCTGCCCGCAGTGTGGCGGTTACTCTTGCAAATACTTTTTTCAGCCGCCTTGAGGAAATCGATCCAAAAGCCTCCGGTTTAAGCCGCGAAGAACTCAACCGTATCGTGATCATCGCTTCGATTGTGGAACGGGAATACCGGGTCGGGGAGGAGGCGCCCCTGATGGCGGGGGTTTTCTATAACCGCCTCCGCATCGGTATGGCCCTTCAGTCCTGCGCTACCGTTGAATACATCATTACCGAAATCCAGGGGCGGCCCCACCCGGAGGTACTGTATACCCGTGATACGGAAATCAGAGACCCGTATAACACCTATGTCAGGCCCGGCCTGCCCCCCGGCCCCATTTCCGCCCCCGGAAAGACCGCCCTCGATGCGGCGCTGCACCCCGCCGCCAGCGATTACCTGTATTTCCGCCTTGTGGAAAGGGCGGCGGGTCGGCACTATTTTTCCCGGACCCTGGACGACCACATCCGGGCGGGGGCGCTCTACGTAAAAGGCCGATCCTGATGGCTTTGATCTCAAAGGCGACCATACAGGAAGTGAACGACAAGCTCGACGCCCTGTCGGTGGCGGAGGACTATATACGGCTCGAAAAAAAGGGGGGCCGGTACTGGGGCCTCTGTCCCTTTCATAATGAAAAGACCCCCTCTTTTACCGTGGATCCCGACCGGAAGATATACCACTGTTTCGGCTGCGGCGTCGGCGGGGGGATCATCAACTTTGTCATGGAGATGGATAAACTCACCTTCCCCGAAGCGGTGGAAACCCTGGCCCGGCGCATGGGCATCGAAATTGTCTATGAAAATTCAGGCGCTCCCTCCCCGGAGGACGGACAGCGGATAAAGCAGGACGAATTGGCCGAACTGTACCGCCGGGTAACGGTCAGTTTTCATCATTTTCTTACCAAAAAAACTGAAGGGGAGGCCGCCCTGCACTATATCGTTGCACGGGGAATCAGCGCCGAAATGATCGACCGGTTCAGGCTGGGCTATGCCCCGGCGAACCGGCTGTGGCTGTTCCGGTTTTTGTCGCAAAAGGGGTATTCCGGGGAATTTCTTGCCGCGTCGGGCCTTTTTTCGCCCAAGTACCCCCAGTCAAGCTTTTTTTCGGACCGGCTGATGTTTCCCATTGCCGACCGCCAGGGAAGGACGGTGGCCTTCGGCGGGCGGATTCTGGGCGGCGAAGGGCCCAAGTACGTCAATTCGCGGGAATCAACTGCCTACAAAAAAGGCCAAACCCTTTTTGCCATCGACCTGGCGCTTCCTGAGATACGGAAAACCCATGGGGTATACCTTGCCGAGGGCTATATGGACGTCATCGCCCTGCACCAGGCGGGAATTACCAATGCGGTCGCTCCGCTCGGTACGGCCTTTACCGATGATCAGGCAAAACTCCTCCGGCGCTGGGCGGAAAAGGCGTTTTTGGTCTTTGATTCTGATGAAGCAGGGCAGAATGCGGCGGTAAAGGCCATCCTGACGTGCAGAAAAAACAGTCTTTCCTGCGCCGTGGTCATACCCGGCGGGGAAAATCAATCAAAATTTAAAGATCCGGCGGATATTTTACAGGAAAATGGGCCGGAGGCATTGCATAAAAGCATGAAATGTTTTATAAATGACTTTGAGTATCTTGTAAACCGCGCGAAGTCTCTGTATGATATTTCCGCCCTTGAAGGAAAAGCCCGGGCGGTTGCTTTTTTGTTTCCCTGGCTTGAAACGCTGGACTCGGATGTTTCAAGGGACGACGGCATAGGCGCAATAGCTGACGCCTTTGAGGCGGATCGCCCGGCGGTATTGAACGATTACCGCAAGCGGAATGCAAGCCGCCGGCCGCAGCGTGAGGAAGCTGCAAGCGGCGAAAAACCGGTACAGATGAACGATGAGCTTTTTTTGCTCACCGTGGTTTCGGTTAATTTGCACTTGTATCCAAATTTTCGCAAGGCGCTGGGAATAGGCGAAATTGAGGATACGTATGCAAAGGAACTTTTTGTTGCGCTGGAAGAATGTTTTGTCAATGAGGAATTGGGAATAGATACGCTGCTTTCCCGTATATCCTCCGCGCCCCTGCGGAATTTTATTGCCGGGCGGGGAACTTCTCCGGAATTTTCAGGAGATGCGGCGCAGCTTATCGCTGACGGCATAAAGCGGGTAAAGGGGAAACGGCTCAGACGGCGGAGGGCCGTTGTAGTAACGAAACTGCGGAACGCCAAGGGAGCGGCTTCAGGCGATGGACCGCTTGATGAGCTGCTGGCTGAAAAAATGCATATAGATACCGAATTACGGGAATTGGAAGGAAGATAAGGCATGACGAAATTGCCCAAGCCGGATTTGAAAGCGTCAAAAAAGGCGCCGTCGAAAAAGGCGCAGCCAGGTAAGGCATCTGTGGGTGCGGTGGTTGATATGTCGCCGCAGGATATGGCCCTCGATCCTGCCGTTATAAAATTAATTGAATATGCAAAGGAAAAGAAAACCCTTTCCTTTGAGGAACTTTCCGATTATCTTCCCGATCCTATCACCTCCAATACCGATAAAATGGAACAGGTCCTTACCCTGCTCGAGTCAAATAATGTGCAGCTTATCGAAGAAGAAGGGGCAGGGGAAGAAGAAAGCAGCGGCGCAGCGCGGAAAAGTCCTGAATCCGAAAAAAAGCGTATGGTCTACAGTGACAAAGAGTCACTTGTTGACGATCCGATACGGCTGTACCTGCGGGAAATCGGCCGGGAAAACCTCCTTTCTGCCGAGCAGGAAGTAGAGTTATCCAAGCAGATGGAAGACGGGGAAAATATCGTCAAAGGGGTGATAAAAAAATCCGGTATGATAATTCCGGAATTCTACCACATAGCACAGAAGGCGTTTTCCAAAAAGGATCTGCGTGAACTCAATCTTTCCAAGAAAGAGATCACCGAGCACATGACCGAGCGGCGCAGGTTGAATCAGTTTTACAAGGATACGCTGCGGATTGTATCGGCAGATCTTAAAAATTATATCGAGATTAAGCGGCGCCTTATCAGCCGCGGCGGAGTTTTTCTTGAGGACAAGGAACTTGCGTCACTCCGCAGGCGGATTATGGCGGCAATCGGGAATGCGGAAATTCACCCTGATGAAATTACCGCTTTTTCGGAAAAATTTATTCAGGCCGCAAAGAAGATAAAGCGGTATAAAAAAGAGCAGGAACGCATCGAAAAACACCTGCGGGTGGGGTCACTCAAGGAATTGCGGGCGCTGGGCCGCGGGCTCACCATCAAAGAGGAACGGGAACGGCTTGAGGAAGAACTTGCCCTTAGTTCCGACGAAATAAAAGAGAAGATACGCCTTATTCAGGTAACCGACAAAAAGCTCCGGAGCATGGAAGCCGAATTTGAAGAATCCATCGAAAGCATCAACCTGATGGCCAGGGAAATAAACCGCGGCAGGGTGATGATGAAAAACGCCAAGGACCGGCTGATAAAGGCGAACCTGCGGCTCGTGGTTTCCATCGCCAAGAAGTACACCAACCGCGGACTTCATTTTTTCGACCTTGTGCAGGAAGGGAATATCGGACTTATCAAGGCCGTGGAAAAATTTGAATACCAAAAAGGGTTTAAATTTTCCACCTATGCCACCTGGTGGATCAGACAGGCAATTACCCGGTCAATTTCCGATCAGGCGCGGACCATCCGGGTGCCGGTACACATGATCGAGCAGATTAACAAGGTGGTCAGGGAATCGCGCCAGCTCATGCAGGTGCTGGGACGGGAACCAACCGATGAGGAGATCGCCGAAAAACTCGGGTGGAACGCCCAGCGGGTCAAGTCGGTTAAAAATGTGGCAAGGGAGCCCATTTCCCTTGAAACGCCGATTGGAGAAGAAGAAGATTCCCTTTTGGGTGACTTTATCGAAGACAAGGATGTGGAAAATCCCGCCAACCAGACGGCTTTTACCCTGCTGCAGGAGCAGCTTTCCGGGGTGCTTTCCACCCTGCCGGCCCGTGAGCAGGAGGTGCTTAAAATGCGCTTCGGCCTTGACGACGGTTATTCGCTGACTCTGGAAGAGGTGGGGCTTTATTTTAATGTTACCCGTGAGCGTATCAGACAGATTGAGGCAAAAGCGTTACGGCGCCTGCGGCATCCCAAACGGAGCCGGAAGCTGAAAGATTATTTGGATCATTGACAAAAAACAACAGTTTTTGTCTTAGGAGAAAAAGTATGGCAATGGATGAGATTTTTGACCGGTTACGGACCCTGCAGGATATACTTTCCCAAAAGATACACCTGGAACAGGAAATTCAGGAGATTCCCAAAATGCTCGTAACCCAGGAGGAGCTTCTGTCCCGGCTCAAGAGGTCCTACATCGAGCGGAATCTTGACTACGAGCGGGCAAAAACGTCTGAATCGGAATTCAAAAACCTTCTTGCAGAGGCCGAGGGTAACCGCGAAAAGGCTGAAAAAAACATGGACGCTATCAGTACCCAGCGGGAGTACGAAGCCCTGGACAAGGAAATCCGTGACGCTTCCGAAAAGGAACAGCAGTACCGCAAGGATCTTCAGCGGGAGGAGCGGCTGCTTGCCGACCTTGACGCCCAGATAAAGCAAAGCGACGATCTTATCAAACAGCAGGAAACGGAACTTGCCGACCGGCGCAAGGGAATCGAGGCGGAAATAGCCGACAAGAAAAAGCAGGTTGACGCCCTTGTTAAAAAGGAAAAGCAGATAACGCCGGATCTTGATTCGGAGGTGTTTTTCAAGTTTGAACGGATCATCCGCAATAAGATGGGTAAGGGCATTGTCGCCATAAAGGGCAATGTCTGTATGGGCTGTCACATGATACTTCCCGCCCAGTTTGCCAACATGGTTCACCAGGGCGAGGAAATTGTCTTCTGTCCCTATTGTTCGCGCATTCTCTTTTACGAGGAATCAGAACAGGGCGAGGAAGAATTCTTTAACAGCGATGATTCCGGCAGTCTGTCCGATTTGGAGGACATGGATGAGGATGATATCGAAGATGAAGAAGAGGAAGATGAAAAAGTAAACGTCGATTATGAAGAATGAAACTTCATCTTTATAATTGGTTTTATAGCGATGAACCAGGCTGCCGCCGGATAAGGGCGCTATACGTACCTTTGTTCGGAGGAAAGTCCGGGCTCCGCAGGGCATGATGCCGGGTAACACCCGGGCAGAGAGGGAGAATTGGAACTAAAGTTCCTTGAGCTAAAGCTCCTGGAGCTACGGCTGCCAATATTCCCTTTTCTGACAGATAGTGCAACAGAAAGTATACCGCCGCTTTATTTTTCGGGTGAAAGCCTCTAAAATAACAGGTAAGGGTGAAATGGCGGGGTAAGAGCCCACCGCGACAGCGGTAACGCTGCCGGAAAGATTTCAGGCTTTGCCTGAAAAATGGCAAACCTCATCAGGAGCAAGGCCAAGCAGCGCGTAAAAGGGTGTACGCCTTTTTGCCCCAATGCCCGTTGGGTAACGCAGGTAGGCCGCGTAGAGTTTATCCGCAAGGATACACCCAGATAGATGACAGCAGATTTTCCGCAGGGAAAATCAGCACAGAACCCGGCTTATGGTTCATCGCTTTTTTTGTTTAAGGAATTTTACCACAAACCACACGAATCAATACAAAAAATAAGAACAATTTTGTACTTTCGTTCGTGGTTTCGTGTGGTTCGTGGTTTTTTCTCTTTGAATTTCATGTTCATACGTCTGTCGTGGCTCCGTTGGACCTCAACCGAGCTCGTGAAACGAGCGAAGGTTCCGCTCCGTTGACTTTATACCGTAAAACATATTATACCATATATGACCATGTTTACCAAAAAGGGCCGATCAAATTATGGAGTACATACCCACCGGAATAAAATCCTGGCCGTTTTGGCATTTTTACTTGCCGCGCTTGCGGTAACTTTGGTACTGGTTATAATAAGCCAGCGGAAAAACGGGCCGGGAAATGAGCGGGATGAACTCCGCAGGCTCTGGGAAGAAGGCTCGTATTACGAGGTTTTTGAAAAAAGCCGACAGGCGCTTGCGGAAAAGCCCCTGGATTATTTTTTATTGACGCTTAACGGGTTTTCTGCCTATCAGCTTGGTATTGCGCAGATAAATACTACCGACACCCTTACCTATATTGATTCGTGTATTTTATCGCTCAGGCGGGCAATTTTATTGAAAAATGCCGCCGGCGACGGGCGCGTGTATTATGTTCTCGGGCGGGCCTATCATTACAAAGGTGATGATTATGCGGATCTGGCGATTGAATATCTGGAACGGGCAAAGGCTCTGTCCTATGACGCTGAGGATATCCCCGAATTTCTCGGGCTTGCGTATGCGGCGGTTCACGATTTCAGGTCCAGCGTAGCGGCATTTTCCCAGGCCCTCAACAAGGATTCGGATATACTGCTCCTGTCCATAGCAGAGTCGTATATTGCCCTGGAGGAATATGATTCCGCCCGGGCGTATCTTTTGCGTTGTATTGAAA
>JAISJS010000106.1 GCA_031261385.1 Treponema sp. | reverse complement strand
CTTTTGGTAGAGGCGGATCATCCCGGCTGGATTCAGATTCTCCAAACCAAGCAAAAACCCTTACTGGAGGCGGTCCGGCGCGGATTCCCGGAGCTTGCTATCAACGGCATTTCTTTCCGTTTAAGCCGGAATCCCGGGGAAACCAACCCCGAAGAAGCCGCCGGAACGATACAAGACCCCACCGGGCCGTCCCAAAGCACAGAGGAGGAGACAATTCCTGCAGCATCGACATCGGGGGATGAAAAACACGGGGCAGAACAAACAAACACCCAAGCCACAGAAGCGGACCCTTATGCCAACATCACCGATGAAAACTTTAAGAGCATCCTTAAACGGCTTGAACAGAGTATACAGTCAAAGTACAGGGATATTAAGAATTAACAGAGCCCTGGGAACGGCGCCCCATCAACAAGAGAAGGGGCGTAGAAACTACCAGGATTTACCGTATCCGCCGCTGTCACGATCCCGGCGGGGTTTGTCCATCGCTTCGTTTACCTTGATCCGGCGGCCCTCAAATTCGGTACCATTGGTACCGTTGATAGCAGCCTGAGCTTCATCATCACTGCTCATTTCCACAAAGCCGAAGCCCTTGGAATAACCGGTGTCCCGGTCGGTGATGATCTTTACCGATTCCACGTTGCCGAAGGGAGCAAAGAGCGTCCTAAGATTGTCCTCCGCAGTCTGATACGAGAGGTTCCCAACATACAGTTTTTTAGCCATGATTTCCTTTACCCGATTTTCGGGGATTTTTACTATCCCGAAACCAGACGGCCCCGGGAATAATTCAAACCTTACAAAGGATTTTTGAAAAAGTCAATAGGGGATTAGTCCAATAATTCATAAAAATGTCAAAAAAAACAGGAATTTTTTTCGATTTTTATGGAATTTTTCTTAGAAAAATAGACAATAGACAAAGGATCATAAAAGTGATATATATAACAGACACGATGATTATCGTATGGCTTAAGGAATTGTCATTCCTTAAGAAACGGTAGGAGTACTTTAAGATGAAATCACAAGAAGCGGCGGCAGGAGCTACCTATCTAAGGCGGTATGAGCAGAAATATGTGCTTAACGAGGATCGTTACCAGGGGGTGATGGAACTCCTCGGTGGGAACTACTATCCCGATATCTACGGAAAGAGCATTGTCTATTCGGTTTACTACGATACCAGCGACAACCGTATTATCCGCAAGGCCTTTACTAAGGGCGGCTACCGGGAAAAATTGCGTTTACGAAGTTACGGTGCGCCGGAACATTCCACCGAGACCATGGCTTCTTCCCGTGAGCGGGTTCTTGGTTCTCCTCTGGAAACGGGAGCTACGGTATATGTGGAACTCAAAAAGAAATATCGTGGTCTCACCTACAAGCGGCGCTTCCCGGTAAGCTTCGGCAGCTTTGACGACTCAGGTGTGCCGCCGCTGCCGTCCCCTGAAAAGCGGGGGCTCTATGCTGAGTTTGCGTGGTTTTACCGGCGTTACGATCTTTCCCCGGCGTTTTTTATCCGGTATGATCGTCTGGCGCTGCGGTGTACGGATAATCCCACGATCCGCATCACCTTTGATACCAATATCTGTTTCCGGCGCGGCGGCTTTACCAGCGGCCAAGCCGACGGATTGGTGCCATTTTCCAACTGGACGCCAATCCTCTCAGGTCCCTACTATCTCATGGAATTGAAAACCGTCAATGCGATCCCCCTGGATTTGAGCCGGGGGCTTTCACGGGCAGGGATCTTTTCGGTTTCCTTTTCCAAATCGAAAATCGCCTATCAGCTCATGGTCAAACCGAAACAGGACAGGCTTCCCTGGTTTATTGCCGCCAACACGATTGTTCCCGGTACGGCGGTCATACTCAAGGAGGCAATATAAATGGATGATATAATAGGCAAGGTTGCTTCCTGGCATCTGAGAGGCGGCAGCAGCTTTGTATTGATGGTACCTTCCATTGAATTAACCGCTTTTGGTGTAATCCTCTGTTCCCTCTTTTCGCTGGCTGCAGGGCTGGCGATTGCCCTCATCTACCGGAAGCAGAACCAGACCAATAGCGCCTTCGTCGTAACCCTGGCGCTGCTCCCCATTGCCATACAATCGATCATCATGGTGGTAAACGGGAACCTGGGGACCGGCATTGCGGTGATGGGCGCCTTCGGCCTCGTTCGGTTCCGTTCGGTTCCGGGTTCTGCGAAGGAACTTATTACCATCGTGTTTGACATGGCCGTGGGTCTTGCTACGGGGGTAGGACAAATATGGTACGCCCTGGGTTTTGTGATCCTGGTTTCCTTCATGCTGGTTTTGTTCCGGGCCATTAAATTCGGCGAGGATAAGGATACCTTCAAAATTTTGAAGATAGTTATTCCTGAAGATGTTGATTACACCACGGCCTTTGAGGATATCTTTCGGGAATATACGTATAAGGCGAAGCTGGAAAGGGTGCGGACCATCGATCTTGGCAGTCTGTACGAGCTGCGTTACGGGATTGAACTCAAGGATCTCGGAAAAGAAAAGGAATTGCTGGACAAGGTTCGTCAACGGAACAGTAATTTGGATGTTTCATGCAGCGTCCGTCCGCCGGATCAAAATACATTATAAGGGCTATAAAAATAGTGAAGTTATGTATTAAATCTGCGCTTTGCCTTGCCTTGCCTTGCCTTGTCTTGTCTGCATGTTCTGAATCCCGGCTAAAAATAAAAGATATGGCGAGAAATGTATTAAAGGGGTCGGTCAAACAGGAATTGGTGGATACCGGTATACCGGTAATACGTATTACTACCGATGGCGGCATACCGGTTACCGGTAAAGAAGATTATATAGATGCAAGGATAGAAATCAGGGATGCCAATAATGAAGTTAATAATATTGATGGTAAAATTGAAATACGCGGACGGGGTAATACAACCTGGACACATCCGAAAAAGCCATACCGGATAAAGTTCTCTGAAAAAAAACCGCTTTTCGGCCTTGAAAAAGCCAAGAATTGGGTGCTGCTGGCCAATTATCAGGACCCTACCTTGATTATGAACACCATCGCCTTTGAGTTGGGTTTACGGTTCGGCGTTCCTTTTCCCCATCATTATAAGCATGTTGAAGTAATCCTGAACGGTGTTTATCAGGGGAGTTATCTGCTGACCGAACTTAACCAGGTTGGTAAGGGAAGAGTGGAAATAGATGAGAACACCGGTTTTCTGGTAGAACTGGATAGCCATTATGATAAGAAGCCAAAGTTCAAAACAGACAACATACAACTGCCGGTGATGATAGTATCTCCCGAAGATTTACCTGATAAGTCCGGTTATCAATTTGTTAAAGATGCTATTAATGAATTGGACGCGGCCATGTTTTCCGAATCATTTCCGAATACTAATTACCGTGATTTAATTGATATGGATGTTTTCATTGATTTTATCATGATTAATGAGATTGTAAAAAATGAAGACTTCCAGTCGCCGAAGAGTGTTTTTATGTACCGGGACGGCAAAGATGGTTCAAAGATAGGTTTGGGTCCCTTATGGGATTTTGATTATGGATTTGGCGGCGCCGGAGAGTATTTTAAAGACAGTACCGGGATGTTTTATACTGCCGAATACTCTAAAGGTCCCGGACATCTGTTTTTTGGCCGTTTTTTTGAAGATCCCAATTTCAGAAGCAGGTATAAAGAACGGTGGAATGAGAAATATGCAGAGATTGCCGGAATGGAAACATTTATTGATCAAATGGCCGCATCGCTGGAGAAATCACATAAAATTAATTTTAAGGTATGGTGGTGGAATAAAGTAGATTATAAAAAAGAAATAGAAAGAATGAAATCCTGGTGGAGAAACCGGATAGAATACTTAAATAAGGAAATTAACGAACAATTCTGATAGAAAGTATGCATAAAACGGAAAAGCGCCCCATCCTCACCTATACCGAAACGGGGTATGTTTTTATTTCCCCCGGGGATAATCCCGACCGGGTGGTGGATGCCCTGCTGGATACGGGGTATGACGAGGAATTCTGTTTGGCCCTGGATTTTGATCCCCCCTTTATTGCGGAGCTTATGGCGGCGGGGTTTCTGGTGATGTCCGCGGAACTGGGCGGGGACGAGGAGGATGAAGATGAAATTCCACCGGAAAACGCCGGGGACGACAAGACGGACCGGGAGCGGCGGTATGTGCTGCTCCCTAAGCTTCACCTGATCCGGTCGGCGCTGTTTTTTCCGGAACTCCATATCAAGAAAAGCATAGGGCCCCTGCTTAAGCGGTATGAACTGCGGTTTGACGCGGACTTTGATCGCATCCTGAAGCGGTGTGTGGACATCCACGGCGAGGGCTGGCTGACCCGGCCCCTGCAGGATAGCCTGCGGGCCATACGGAGGGGGAGCGGTCTGCCGGTGCGGCCCGTCTCCTTCGGGGTGTACCGGGATGGGGAGCTTCGGGCCGGGGAATTCGGGGTGGCGGCGGGAAGGGTGTATACCAGCTATTCCGGGTATTATGACGAGGATAATGCGGGGACGGTTCAGATGGTCCTGATGTCCCAATACCTGCGGGACCAGGGCTTC
>JAISJS010000228.1 GCA_031261385.1 Treponema sp. | reverse complement strand
TCCCGCCGTTTTTTTCATCTCCGCTGCCTTTTTCGGTTTCACCGCTCAGGGAAGCGGAATCAACCCTTGGTTCAAATCCTATCAGGGAACGCACCTCATCATCTATCAAAGTCTCCCGGATAAGAAGCGCATCGGCAAGTTTTTCCAGTTCCGGTTTATGGCCGGAAATTATTTCCCAGGCAGCTTCCTGCCCTTTATCGAGTATCTTCTTAACCGCCTTGTCTATACGCTGGGCGGTATCTTCAGAATAATCCTTGTGCCGGGCGATCTCTTTTCCGATGAAAATAGGCTCGTCTTCCTGACCGTACGAGACGGGCCCCACTTCATCATCCATACCCCATTCGCAGACCATGTGCCGGGCCATCTCGGTAGCCTGCTGCAAATCCTGCTTGGTCCCCGTGGTGGTTTCATCGCAGAAGATTTTCTCCGCAGTCCAGCCGCCGTAACAGATCACAATGCGGTCTTCGATCCAGCCGCGGGTACGGGAATAACTGTCTTCCTCGGGGAGGGACATCGCCATACCAAGCGCCCTGCCGTGGGGAACGATGGTAACTTTGTGGAGGGGATCGGCATTTTTAAGAAAATAATGCAGCAGGGCGTGGCCTGCCTCGTGAAAGGCGGTCATCCGCCGTTCCCTGTCGGAAACGACTAACGTGGTCCGGGCAACGCCCATCAGGATCTTGTCACGGGCCTCTTCAAAATCGGGCATCTCCACCTTGGGCTTGTCTTTCCGGGCGGCGTAGAGAGCCGCTTCGTTGACGAGGTTTGCGATATCCGCCCCGCTCATCCCCGGAGTAGCGCGGGCAATGCGTGAAAGATCGATATCGGTCCCCAGGGGGATCTTTGAGGAATGAATTTTAAGAATGTCCTCACGCTCTTTGATATCCGGCATCGCAACCATCACCTGCCGGTCAAAACGGCCGGGACGCAGCAGCGCCGGGTCCAAAACATCGGGCCGGTTCGTTGCCGCTAAAATGATCACCCCGTCTTTGGAATCAAAGCCGTCCATTTCAACCAAAAGCTGGTTCAGCGTTTGCTCCCGTTCATCGTGACCGCCGCCGTAACCGGCGCCGCGGGTCCTGCCCACCGCATCAAGCTCATCAATAAAAATGATACAGGGGGCGCTTTTCCTGCCCTGCTCAAAAAGGTCCCGAACACGGCTGGCCCCGACGCCGACAAACATTTCCACAAAATCGGAGCCCGACATGTGGAAGTACGCAACTCCGGCCTCCCCCGCTACGGCCCGGGCCATCAGGGTTTTCCCCGTGCCGGGCATTCCGACAAGGAGCACTCCTTTGGGAATGCGGGCCCCCATCTTGGTAAACTTTTGGGGGTTCTTTAAAAAGGCCACTACTTCTTCAAGCTCGTACTTGGCGTCCTTCTGGCCGGCCACATCGGTAAAGAGCACCTTCTTTCCTTCATCCTGATAGCGCTTGGCCTTGCTCTTGCCGAACTGAATGGCCTTGTTCCCCGACCCCTGCATATTCCGCATCATAAACCACATCAAACCCAGGAAGAAAATCCAGGGAAGAAATTGCATGACAAGGCGCATAAAAGAAAAACTTTCTCCGGCCCCGGACACGTTGACATTTTTTTCCTTGAGGCTTGCAAGCAGACCGGGGTCATCATAGGGGATACGGGCCTTAAACTGAACCGCCCCCGCTCCTGCGGCGCCCCGCAGGTATATGTCCAGAATATTATCTTCGTGAATCGTAACCGATTCAATCTGATTTTGATCCAGGTAACGGATAAAATCCGAATATGCGATCTCCCGCACCGCCGGGGCGTCACTCTTAAAAAAATAGGCGATAAACAGAACCAGCATGACGAGGAAAAAAACAAGGGCAAAACGGTTCGGCCGCTTTCCCTGCAAAATCGGCCGCTGCGGGCCCGGCCGCTCCGGCTGTTTATCATTCATATCGTTAGACATCCTTACCCCCGGTTGTATAAACCTTACAACAAACTGTATTTTCCGCAATTCTGGGCCGTACCGCCTCAAGCCGCGCCGTTTCCGGTTTTACCGTAATAAAGGCGGCAATCCCTCCCCGGTCCACCGCGCTGACCAGCGCCCCGCCTAAAATTTCTTTACTCAAATCCGCCGCACGGAGGCGTCGGCCCGCATTGACGATAAAGTCATTTTTGGCGCCCCGCCGCAAAACCACCGGCAGGGAAGCAAAAAAACCGGCGGTTTCCGGCGCATTGGCGGCTGTTTCATCTTTTTCCAAATCCGCAGTAAATGCCGGAAACACCTCAAAAGCCGCTCCATTCAGCTTATATAAGCCCGGCTCTTTAATCAACAGTGAAAAACCATCCTGCGAAACATCCGGTTTTCCCCCAAAAATGATAACAGAGCCGCCTTCCTTTCTAACCCGGTAGGCGCCGAAATCCGCGGCGGCTTTTTCCCCGGCGGTGAATTGCCGTAACGCCGATCGTTTTACCGTCGCCTGCCTGCGTGCCTTTTCCCGTGGAGACGGCCGGGACGCAAACGCATCGATCCCCTGAAAAAGGGCTTCCTCGCGTATAATTTCCGGCTGTAAAAAAAACGCTTCGGCGGAAGTCCGCAGTTGATACTCCGGTGAAAGTTTCCACAGAACCCGTGCCGCTGCCTCCGCGGCAAGAAATTCCGCAGCAAGCGCCTGGGTCTCCGCAAGGGCATGCAGGTTTTTTTCCCAGCGGGGAAAAAGTTCATTCAGAACGGGGACAAGCTGATTCCGTATACGGTTGCGTAAAAAACGGTTGTCGGCGTTGGTGGCGTCGGTTCTGAAAGGAACGTTTTTTTTGGTAAGGTATGCAAGGACATCGGCGCGGCGCAGAGCCAGCAGGGGCCGCAGAATCTGTCCCCGGCTGCGGGGCATGGCGGCAAGTCCCGCCGGGCCCGATCCCCGGAGAATCCGCATAAGAACCGTTTCCAGAAGATCGTCGCGGGTATGGGCAACCAGAATCCGTTCCGCCCCGATACGGCGGGCCTCTCTTTTCCACGCATGATGGCGGTAAAGCCGGGCCGCAGCTTCAATTCCGATACCCCGCCGTTGTGCGGTTTGGGCAATTTTACCCTCGGGAATTGAAACAACTTTGCAGGGTATTTTTAACTGCCCGCAGAGCTGCTCTACAAAGGCGGCATCCCCTTTGCTTTCAACGGATCGTAACCCATGCTCCACATGAAGACAGTGCAAAACAAAAGGCGATCCTGAAGCAGTATCCTGAACAGCGGCGTCCCGGAGAGATGCAAGGGAGGCAAGCATGGCGGTAGAATCAGCGCCTCCCGAAACGGCGGCAAGGAATACCGTTTCCGGTTTCCATCCGCCAAGAGCGGCGCGTACTTCGATTTCAAAGGCATTCATCAACACAGCCGGCGATGAGCAATTTTTCAATAACCCGCCGCCGGTTATTCATTAGCAATGATCTCACTTGGCCTTTGCGGCGGCGGCAGGAGCCGCAGCGGCAGCAGGGGCGGCGCCGGGCGCCGCGCCGGGAGCCGCAGGAGCAGCGCCGGGGGCAGCCGCAGCAACGGCTTCTTCTGCGGCAGGAGCGGCGGCTTCAGCCTTGGCAAACTTGACCAGCGCAACAACCTGATCGGCGCCGGAAATAAGCCGCACCCCGTCTGCCAGGGGAATATCCCGGACATGGAACGACTGATTCACCCCCAGGGCGGAAACATCTACATCGATCCGCTCGGGAAGATCCTTGGGCAGACATTCCACTTCAATTTCGTGGAGAGGATTCTCGAGAACGCCGCCTTCCCGAACCCCGATGGGGTTACCGTGGATATGGACGGAAACCCTGGCCCGCAGAACGACGCCGCTTTCCACTTCATAAAAATCAACATGAAGAATGTTCCCGTCGACAATATTCCGCTGGGTATCCTTAACAAACGCATCGTAAGATTTTCCTTCAACTTCGACCTTGACGATAGTACTTTCGGAAATATTCCGCACCCCAAAAACAAATTCCTTGGTATCAAGATCTATGGGTATCGACTGTCCTGTGCGCCCATATAATACCGCCGGAATGCGGCCGCTTCGCCTGATACGGCGGGCTTCGGAAGACCCTTTTCCCTGACGGTTCTTTGCCGATAATACAACCTGACTCATAATAATGCTCCTTGTAAATCATAGCGGACTATACCGCTTTCTCAGGTAAAAACCTTCCCTGGGACGACAGGGTTCGAACCTGTGAATGTCGGGATCAAAACCCGATGGCTTACCGCTTGCCTACGTCCCATTAATTCCGGAACTTGGCCCGGATAGTATGCGCAGTTCCAATCGGATATAGTATACTATATTTCCATAGAAAGGTCATCCGGTCCGCTGCCGGAATCATACTTTTCGAGAACTTTTTTTTGCAGTTCCGTGCGAAATTCCGGGTGAATCGGATGAGCCACATCCTTGTATTCCCCTGCGCGGGTTTTCCTGCTGGGCATGGCAATAAATACCCCGCCCTTGCCTTCGATGATTTTTACATTGTGAACCACAAAGCAGTCATCAAATGTAACTGTCACGTACGCCTTTAATTTGCCTTCACCAGTCACCTTGCGGACCCTAAGATCAGTTATATCCATGGGGCGTCTCCTTTTTTTGCCGGTCCAAACTCAGCTTAATTTTATTTTACTACTGCTTTGATTCTCGTGCAAGAGGGAATGTTAATTGTGCAAAACTCCATTGTTTTGATAAACACAATATTGCCTCTTTTGCCAACTCTCTGTCGGCGAATATTCCGAAACAGGTTGAACCGGCCCCGGACAGGCCTGAAAAATCAGCGCCTGTCTCGCGGAGCTGTGAAAGTATCCGGCTGTATGTCCCGTTTACCCCCTCATCCTCCAAAAAAACCGGCAAAAAATCGTTTGTAAAGGGCCAGTTCCGGGGATCGCCTCCCAAAGCTCCGGTTACCTTCTCCATGGAGGGGCTTTCCGCCGCCGGAACGATATGCGCACGGCGCCTGTCCAGCAGCGCAAAGGCTTCCGCAGTTCCGCTTGGGGTGCCTGAATTTACCAAAACCACTGCCAAACCGCCCGATGATGTATCGTGCAAGAGGCCGGAAACAGTAAGCGGCGTTATTTTTTCCCCCCTGCCGCTTACCCAGGCCGCTCCGCCGGAAAGAAAAAACGGTACATCGCTGCCCAATTTAAGGGCCATTTCTGTCAGTGCCGAATGGGAAAGATTTGCGCCGCTTACGGCGTTCATTGCCAAAAGAGCGGACGCCGCATCGGAGGAACCGCCGCCCAGACCGCCGCCCAAAGGAATATGCTTCTCCACCGCCACCCTTAGGCCCTTTTTAAAGCCGGTGCGGGCCCTGAAAAGCGAAACCGCCCGGTAAATAAGGTTTTTTTCCTGCGGCAGGTTTTCCTGAGCCCTGCCCGTCTTCCAACCGGTCAAAATATCCAGGTCCCCATCTTCTCCGGCAATGGAAAACGTAAGGATATCGCCGTAATCCAGGGCCAAAAAGATGCTTTCCAGCTCATGATAGCCGTCAGGACGCAGTCCTTTTACCCGCAGATGCAGGTTGATTTTGGCAGGGGCTTTAATAGTTAAACCGGACATTACGAATAAAATCATAGTAAAAAACAGCTGTTTTCGCAATGTAAAAATACATAAAAAAATCGTTCGCCAAACGTCAAAAAGTAGTTGACATATAGATAAACTCTCCCTTATGTTTCAATAGATAACATTTCCAATGGAGAATATAGCTATGGTTCAGTATGAGGCCATGAATACCCGGCGGGGTTTCGACGAAGAATTTTTCCCCTTTGAAACGCCTGCTTTGCTGCCCCTGGACACCGCTCTGGATGCCTCAGGGGACCCTGTTTCCGTCCCTTTGCTGTTCTTTGCCTTTGGCGATGATGACGATGAAGAGGACGACGATGTTGACGATGAAGACAACTTCGACGATATGGAAGATGACTTCGACGATGACTTTGAGGACGAGGAATTCGAGGATGAGGACGACGATTTTGAGGATGACGAGGAAGAGGACTACGACTACGAAGAAGATGTAGACTACGACGACTTTGATGAGTAAATGACCGGGGCGTTCCAGAGCCGCTCCAGTTCATAAAAAGACCGGGCCTTGCCGCTCATCAGGTGGACTACGACCGGGCCAAAATCGATAAGGCTCCATTCGTCATCACCGTCAGGGGGTTTACGGGACCGCCTGAGTATTTCTGCGCCCTTTTCCCGGGAAAATTCCTTGACATGCCGTTCCAGGCCCTGTAAATGGGCGCTGCTGGATGCCGTGGCAATCACGAAAAAATCGGTCCAGGCATTGAGATCGCGGAGATCAAGGACGGTAACGTCTGCACCCTTGTGTTCCTCAAGCAGCTTCCCAAGCGCGGCAGCAATGTCTGCAAAGGAGACAGGGGCGCCGGGAGCGCCGTCTTTATTGTCCAATAACGTATCTTCCATTAAAATCCCTTCCAATGATGAGTGTAAAATCTGATCGATAATCAAGATTCTGTAATTCAATATTCTGCGCGATTATTTCCCTCTCCGGGTTGTCCTGAAGCGGAGACTCAAAGCGGATGTTGGAACACCGGATAATATCACCAAAAATTTTGACCATATCGCCGTAGCCCGATCGGTCGATAATCTCGGTTTTTTCATAATCCTCCTGCCCGGCATTTCCAATCGCAATAACATCATACCCGAAACCCCGTAAAAGTTCTGCGGTCCGGCCGGCCAGACCGTTGATGGCGGTCCCGTTGAGCACCTCCAGCGTAAAAACCCGTTCGCTTAAAGATCCTTCAAGCCGGCGGGTCAGGCTCCCCAGGCTTTGCCGTACGATCTCTTTGACAAGACTGCCGTCATAAAACGGAAAAAGCAGCGTCTGCCCCGATACTTCGCGTATAGTGCCCCCTACGGACTGGACGCTGCCGGTGCGGCCTGCGTCGGTGA
>JAISJS010000074.1 GCA_031261385.1 Treponema sp. | reverse complement strand
CAGTGTAATAAACAGAAGACAGAACCGCAGAGAACGCAGAGGAGTGCACGCGAAAGCGTGCAAACGCGGAGAACACGGAGTGGAAAAGACAAGAGAATTTGAAGTTTATTTGGTATTCTCCGTGTCCTCTGTGCCTACTCCGTGTTCTCTGCGGTTTCTCTTCATTTTTCTTATTATGTCAATTGAACAAGGAGCGTAAAATGAGAAAATTGATTTTTATTTTTATTGCAGGACTTTTGCTCTTATCCGCCTGCGGAAAACCGGCGCTTAAAGACGGCGTGTATTTCGGCAGGAGCTCTGCCGACGACACCGGCGCTTACGGAGAGGTGAACATCACGGTAAGATCAGGAATTATCAGCGCCTGTGATTTTGTGACCCGGCAAAAAGACGGAAAGATAAAGGGCGAAGATTACGGCAAAATAAACGGCGAAATTTCCAACCAGGCTTTTTATGACAAGGCCCAGCTTGCGGTCCGCGCCATGGAAACCTACGCCGCCCAATATGTTGAAAACCAAAGCTTAAAATCACTAGACGCCATAAGCGGCGCAACCATTGCGTATAATCAATTTATTGAGGCAGTAGAAGAAGCGCTTAAGTAAGCATACACAGCGCTTCGCCTATGTACAACGTATGGTAATCACCCTCGGGATAACAGCCTTCACCTATAGAAGGATCGAGAAACGCTTTTGGGTCAAAATCGTGGGTATAAAGCTTTTTGCAGACAATAATCTCTGAAGCTTCCTTAAAACCCACTACTCCTGCGGCCTTGCCCCCCGCAATTTTTTCATCAAAAATAATCGGAGTAAGTCCGGTTTCTTTGGCCTTATCGTAATCTCGGCCAGATTTATCACCGCAAAAGGCCAAAGCCTTTTTATACTTTTTGTCAAAAAAACTAAGGGTAAAAAGCGGCGCGCCGTCTGCAAAAGCCTTGGTGTGGCGGCTTTCACGGATAAACATAAACGCCACATCTTTTCCCCAAAGCTCCCCAAAACTGCCCCAGGAAGCGGTCATCGTATTCCAGCCCTCTTTCCCCGCCGCAGTAACCAGCATCCATTCACCGGCAATCCGGGCAACCGGAGACCCGGAAAAATCCCGTATACTTTTTACAATCCACTCATTCCCCGCCGGTACCGGTTCTGTCTGCTTCACTTCATTCCCTCCTGTAACCGAATATAAGAATTTTTAACCGCTAAGTCGAAGAAGTCGCAGAAGGAAGGAAAAGAACAGGGAGACAGGAATTCTTGTCTTCTTGATTCTTACCTTATTCGACTTCTTCGACTTCGCGGTTTTTATTCTTCTTTCCTTCCGCGACTTCGCGGTTTGTATTCTTCTAAATTCCCAATAATTTACTGTAAGCGTCCAGGGCTGAGTCCCCGGAATTTCCTGCAAGGACTTTTTTCGTTAAAATCTTTCCGAGCTGTACCCCTTCCTGATCAAAACTGTTGATGTTCCACACAAAGCCCTGGAACATCACCTTGTTTTCAAAATGAGCAAGCAGGGCGCCAAGGGCTGCGGGAGTCAGGCGGCGGCCGAGAATAAGGCTTGAAGGCCGGTGACCGGGAAATTCCTTGTTCTTGTTATCACTAATTTGTCCCTTGGCGAAAGCAACAATTTGCGCGGCAAGGTTCGCCTTGAGCTTGGTCTGGCTGCCGGAGCCGTCAACGGTGACATCATCGCCGCGCTGGCTCTCCAGAAAACCGGCGAACTGCAGCGGAACAATATCGGCGCCCTGGTGGAGCAGTTGATAAAAAGAATGCTGGCCGTTGGTACCGGGTTCGCCAAAAACAACCGGGCCGGTAACGTAACTGAGCGGTCTACCATCGCGGCTGACCCGCTTGCCGTTGGATTCCATATCGAGCTGCTGCAGATGGGCGGGAAAACGGGACAGGGCCTGACTATACGGCAGAACCGCCGTATAGGGAAACCTGAGAAAATTCCGTTCCCAAATTCCGATGAGCGCGTCAAGCAGGGCGGCGTTCTTGAAGATATCAGCTTCCAGGGCAAGCGTGTCCGCTTCGGCGGCGCCTGCAAGAAATTCTTTAAACACCTCGCTGCCATAAGCCAAAGAAATAATAACGCCGCCGACACCGGAAGAAGCCGAATAACGGCCGCCGATAAAATCATCAATATAAAAAGAATCGAGGTAGGCGGGGTTGCGGGCAAGGGGACTTGTTTCGCTGGTCACCGCGACCATGTGCTTACCGGGATCAAGACCGGCTTTGGTAAGCTTGTCTTTGACAAAAAGTTCGTTGGCAAGCGTTTCCTGGGTTGTACCACTTTTTGAAACCAGTACAAAAAGCGTTTCCTCAAGCGGCAAAGCAGCGGTGATTGCAGAGGCGTCATCGGGATCAACATTGGAAATAAATTTTGCGGTAAGCCTTTTTTTACCCTCGGCCGCAGCCCAATTTTCCAGGGCAAGGCAGATAGCCCGCGGCCCCAGATCCGATCCGCCAATGCCGATTTGGGCGACGGCGCGGAACGGCTTTCCGGTACTGCCCAATATTTTCCCTGCGCGGACAAGGTCTGCAAAAACGGAAAGCCGTTCAAGCTCTTTCCGGTAAAAGTCCCCGATATCCTTCCCCTCGTGAATCACTTTATTTCCGGTCGCGGCGACTCCGCCCGCCGAGCGCAAAAGATGATGCAGCACTTTCCGGTTTTCCCCGGTATTCATCACCTCGCCATCCAAAAGGGCCTTGTACTTCGTGATAAGCTCCTGCTCATCGGCCAACCCTTGCAGCAGTTTCAAAACCCCGTCATCCACCGCCTTGGCCGCCCATGAATATGAAAGCCCCGCCGCCATCGGCACAACGGCCTTCTCCACCCGCGCCGCATCAAGATGCGAAACAAAGTCAAATTGCTTCCCCGCAGGGGCCAGCGCCAATAATTTTTGGTACGCATCAGTCTTGTCAAAATCAATAAAATTCATTAAATCCTCCAAATAATATTTAACCGCAAAGGCGAAAAAGGTGAAAAAGTAAAATTCCAATCACCAATCTTCATCTTCTTCCTTCCTCCTTCTTCGCCTTATTTGCCTTCGCGGTTTTTATTCTTAATCTTCAATCCTCCAACTCCGGAATACTCTCTTTCATCCTGTTCATAAAATCCTCACCGGTGACCCCTTCACGGAGGCACACGAACACGGTATTGTCCCTGCCGGCAATCGTCCCAAGCACATCATCAAGGCCAAGGTTATCCACCGCAAGGGCAACCGAATCGGAATGGCCTGAATAGGTCTTTATTACTACAATATTTCCCGACCATTCAATAGAAATATAGCCCCGCAAAAAGTCATGGATGTAGGTGCGTTCCGTTTCCTGCCGTTCATCATCCCCGGGAAGAGAATAGATATACCCGCTGTGACCATCGGAAATCTTGCCTACTTTGAGGAGTTTGAGGTCCCGAGAAAGGGTCGCCTGGGTAACAATGAAGCCTTCTTTTTGTAAATGCCCCAGAAGAGTCTCCTGAGACTCAATCCGGTAGGTTTTTATCAGCTTTCGCACGGCCTTTAGACGGGCAAGCCTTTCTTTCACAGGTTACTCCGCTGTTCTCGAATAATTATGCTAATTACTTGCATAAACATACAATGAAATGGCCTTTTTTGCAAGTCCCCTGCTAACATAATGATTGTTTCTGCCGATACTTAAAAAGGAGTTTTATAAAACTACATGGAAAACAGTAATACTGAGGCAGAACAGACCCGCCAGACAGTACTCACCGGCAATAAAAACGACGGGAATCTCAGTGTTTCTTTTTCCGATAACGATCTGGAAGCCCATGCGGATTTTATGCCCCCCATTGGCAATGGCGCCCCGCTCACCCCGGATGTAATCAAAAAAATCTTTGAAAAACTTAACATTGTTTACGGCGCCCGCTGGGATGCTATCAACGAAGCGATGATGGAATGCAACCTTGATCATAAAATGGTAAAGGATGTGATTATCGCCAGAGGGGATCCGCCTTCCAGTGAGGTTGCCGAATATTTTGAAATCAACCCCCACCTTATCCGGATGAACACAAGCGAAAACAGGAGTGCGGAAATTGAGGGCAATGCACGGGTAGATTACCGTAACCGGTCTCCGTTTATCATCGTAAAAAAAGATCAGACCCTGGCGTTTCTTCGTCCGCGAAAAACCGGTAAAGAAGGGAAAAATGTTCACGGCACGGTTCTTCCCTTTGGGTATGTCCGGCCGGAAGGGGTTACCGGCGGAGACAATACCCGCACCGATGAAAAGGTCATTGCCGCCGGAATTAACGGTCAGTTGATTGAGACCAAAAATGTTTTAACCGTACAGGATTTTTTGGTAATAAAAGGCGCGGTGGGGTACGGCACGGGAAATATTATTTTCCCCGGTGATGTGACGATTGAAGGGCCGGTGTCTGATGGTTTTAAAATCTACTCAGGTGGAGCAATAACGATCAAGCAGACGTTCGATGTAACCGATGCGAATTCCAAAGGGGACCTTAACGTTGCCGGAGGGATCATAGGCAGGGGGGCTGCGCTGATTAAATCAGGCGGAACCATCAGAACAAAATTTATTGAAAACTGCCATGTCGCCGCCCGCAAAACCATCACCGTCGATTCGGAGATTATCAACTCCACGGTCTTTACCCTGGAAAATATCGACCTGGGGGACAAAGGCCTGATCCTCGGCGGAGACGTCTATGCCGTCCGCGGAATACGCGCCGGCGGTATCGGGAAAAAAGCCGGAAAGGCAACCCGTATCCACTGCGGCATTGATTTTACCCTTCAACAGGAAAAAGAAAAAAACAATAATGTGCTGCGTATCCTTGCCGCCAAATTGGCAAAACTCCGCGAAATTTTAAGCGGTGACATAGATAGCGCCAAACGTGAAAAAATGGAAGAGCTGCTCCACCGTCTTGAAGAAGAACAGCAAAAAGCCTCCTCCCGTGTCTCGGATCTTCTGGGACAGATAAACACCGATGAAAACGCCGCTGTGGAAGTTGTCAACGAAATAGTACCCGGCACCCTTATTGAAATTTGTCAGATAGCGCTTTTTGTAGCGGAACCGCTCAAACATGTCCGCATCCGGCTGGACAAGGCTTCGGGCAAAGTGATTTCCGAAAGCCTTTAGGAAAGAGGAAGATAAGATAAACCGCAGAGAACGCCGAGAAGGCGCAGAGTTCACAGAGACAAATCAATAAATTATATTCTCTGTGTCCTCGGTGTTTTTTTCTCCGTGTACTCTGCGGTTATTTCTTCATATTCAATTCCAAAAAATCGTATCGTATTTTCAAAAGTCTCTTTTGCAAGGGTTTCAATATCTTTCTCCAGCGCCTCCGCTATAAAGGCTGCGATGTGAACCAGGTTTGCGCTTTCGTTGCGGTGGATCTTTTTTGCATTTGGCATATTTCGCGGGGTAAGATACGGAGCGTCGGTTTCCAGCAGCAGGCGGTTTGCGGGAATATTTTTTAAAAGAGGGATAAGATGCTTTCCCCGCCGTTCATCGCAAATCCAGCCGGTAATGCCGATGTAACAGCCTAAGTCCAGATATTTTTCAAGTTCACGTTCAGTTCCGGTAAAACAATGGACAACAACATCAGGAACTTTCCCCCTGCCGTTTTCAAGTATCGCGGAAAAATCTTCAAAGGCGTCCCGCGCGTGGAGAAAGAGAGGCATTTCAAGATCCGATGCCAAATGAATTTGATCTTCAAAACAGCGGCGCTGGGCGTCCCGCGGAGAAAAGTCCCGGTTGTAATCCAGGCCGCACTCCCCTATCGCCAGGACCGCCTGTGAAACGCTATTCGGCTTTCCGCTGCCTGCCGCATTGCCGACAAGTTCCTTAATTGCTTTTTCGGCAGTTTCATCCCAGAAGCGGGCATTATGAGGATGAACGCCGACGGTACTGTACAGCTTTGCCGGACTTGAACGTTTTCCCGGATGAGGGGCATTGTATTGACGGGCAAAGGCCGCCGCTTCGGCGCTGCTCTCCACGCTGCTTCCGGTGATGATGAGGGGACTCACCCCCGCAGCTTCGGCCCTAAGGAGCGCCGCCTCCCGATCCGTATCAAAAGAGGGGCTTAAGAGGTTAACGCCGATATCGATTAATTGCATGGAAGGGCAGTATAGTAAAAAAATGGGGAAAAGACTATACTCAGGCTGTATATTGGAGGTTATTAATGGCAAAATTTTCTCAGCCGGAGGTTAAGAAGTTTCTTAACCCCAAGATTATCACGTTGATTGCAGCGGGGATCGTTCTGCTGATACTGCTGGGAACCAGTGTGTATATCGTCGATCAGACCGAAGAAACGGTTATTACCCGCTTCGGTAAGTTTCTCAATATCAAGGGACCGGGACTGCACATTAAACTGCCCTTTGGCATAGACCGGAGCTATATGGTAAATGTCAAGGCGGTACAGACCGAACAGTTCGGCTTCAGGACCCTGAAAAGCGGAATATCATCAACCTATTCGGGGGATACCAGCGAGTCTACAATGCTCACCGGGGACCTCAATATCGTTGATGTGGAATGGATCATCCAGTACCGCGTCGTGGACCCCAAGGCGTGGATTTTCAATGTGATGGAAAAAAGCCGTACCATCAGGGACGTGTCCCGTTCGGCGATCAATATGCTGGTCGGCGACCGGGCAATCATGGACATCATGGGCTCGGAACGGAGCGCCATTGAAGCCGAAGGACTGGCCTTTATGAACGAGACCTTCAGGAATTACGGTCTTGGGATCGATGTGATAGCGGTAAAACTCCAAAACATCGATCCGCCTGCCGGCGTTCAGGAAGCGTTTGATGATGTGAACAAGGCCATTCAGGATATGAACCGGCTCACCAACGAGGGCCAGCAGGCCTATAACGAGGAAATCCCCCGGACCCGCGGTGAGGCGGATCAAATGGTGCAGATTGCCCAGGGCTATGCGGCGGAGCGGGTCAACCGCGCACACGGCGATATAGCGCGTTTCAATTCGGTGTACGATGAATACCGCCGCGCTCCGGAAGTTACCCGCCAGCGGCTCTACTACGAAATGATCGAAGAAGTTTTCAAGGATGATAAGGGAACCGTGATCCTTGACCGTAATTTTGATAACTTCCTCCCCCTGCGGAATGTAGGGCCCGGAGCGGTACGCGGAACACAGGGAGGCAGATAATGAAAAAAATAATAACCACACTGGTCATCATAGCCGTTGTAATCATCGGCATTCTTGTCGCCGGCCCCCTGTATATCATTGACGAAGGCGAGCAGGCGGTAATCGTTCAAATGGGACGCCTTACCGATGTCATCACCAATGCGGGGCTCCACGTTAAGGCCCCCTTTATCGAAGAAGTAGTCCGCTACCCCAAACGTATCATGGCCTGGGACGGCGAACAGAAAAGCATGCCCACCCGTGAAAAGCAGTACATCTGGGTTGATGTAACCGCCCGCTGGCGCATATCCGATCCCAAAAAATTCTACGAGTCCATTTCCACGGTCGACGCGGCCTATTCAAAACTCGCTGAGATTATCGATTCGGAAGTGCGGACTGTGGTCGCCAATAACTACCTCCGCGAGACAGTGCGGAATTCCAACATCATCATGGAACGAACCGAAAACGCCGACACCCTCGGCATCGGTGACGCTATCGCCCCCGAACTTATTTCCGATACCATTCAGCCCGCCGCAACCCATGAACCGATTGCCAAGGGCCGCCGCCAGCTTGCCGAGGAAATTCTTGCCCGCTCCCGGGTCATGGTTCCCGAATACGGCATTGAGCTCATCGATGTGGTGACCCGTCAAATCCGTTATTCCAACGAGCTGACCCAGAGCGTCTACGCAAGGATGATCAAGGAACGGAACCAGATCGCCCAGGGCCTCCGTTCCGAAGGTGAAGGAAAAAAGGCCGACTGGATGGGCCGCATGGACCGGGAAAAACGTTCTATCATGTCCGCCGCCTATGAGCAGTCGGAAACGATACGCGGAACCGCCGACGCGGAAGCTTCCCGCATTTATGCCGAAGCGTATAACCGTGACCGTAACTTTTTCGACTTTTGGCGTGCCGTGGAATCGTACCGTACAATCATGCCCAAGTTCGACAAGACCCTTTCTACGGACATGGATTATTTCCGGTATCTTTATTCGCCGAGATAAGTGAAAAATATTTTTCAGTTTGAAGTTGACGGGAAGGCGGCGCTTGGCTTTGATACCGGGTTAAGCGCACAGGCCTTTGCCCAGGCAAAGATGGCTTCTTTTGTCACCGATCCCGGGCTGATTGTTTTTTCTGACGAAAGAACGGAAACATGGCAGGCAGCCGGGGTAATTGAATATGCTCAGACAGGCGCTCCCGGTACCATGGTGGTCTGGGGGCCGGTATTTGATGGGGAGCGCCTGGATAACCTTATTGCCGGTGACAGCCGGAAAGATCAAGCGCTGAATGCTGTCAGACGATGGACAGCGGCCCTTTGCGTTTTGCAAAATACTGCGCATAATTCTTTAAGTATTACAAAAGGTAATACACAGGGAGATTACAGTCTGCGGCCATACGGGGCGATAATCGCTCCTGAAAATTCAGCCGAAGGGAGAGCGGTTTTCTTTCCCCCAAGGCGGCTTGTCGAGCGCTGTGTCCAGGCCGAGGGCAATAAAGCCTGGATCAACGGCGGGGAAGCGTATGTACACCCGGATTTAAATGGAAACACAGCGCTTGCCAATGCCGCGGCGTTTACCGCATCAGCTATGCTCTACCGTATTTTTTCAGGAAAACCGCCCTTCCCTAACCAGGATGAAAATTTGCTGCATCAGGATATACGCGAAGGGGTATTTTTACCGGTTCATCTTGCCTCTCCCGGACTGGATGAAAAAATCGCCGGTCTTATAAACAGCGCCCTTTCGCCAAAAAATGGCAAATTTGCCGGTGGTAAAAAAATCGACCGGCCAACCCTTAAAAATTTTATTGAAGTCATTGGCTTGGCAAATTTTAATTCCTTTTTTCATACCCTTCCGCCTTTGGAAAAAGAAAAAATAGAAAAAGAGCGGGAACATTATTTAACGAAAAATAAACGTACGGTCACTACCCGCCGATTCATTATACGCAATACCGTCGTTATCGCCGGTGTTTTTATCGCGCTGCTTATCGGTATTTTTACCGTCCGCGGTATAATTCAGAGGAAAGCCGATCTTCCTTCTACCGCGGGCATGGATTCGGCAGAAGTAATTCAAATGTATTACGATTCCATCAGCGCTTTGGATCACCAGCGTATGGAAGCCTGCGTTATGGGCAAGGCCGGAAAAAATGATATCAACATGGTTTCCAATTATTATGTTTTAACCAAAGTCAGACAGGCCTATGAACCAAATCTGCCCGGCGTCATGCCCGCCCAAGAATGGCTGGCTGCGGGCAAACCGGGCGGCGTTTCGGTATTTGGCATTTCAGATCTTGCTATTGAAAAAGTTTCCGGTAACGAAACCGGTGATGAAACAGCGTACCGGACAACTTTTATCCTTTGGCTGCCCGAAAACCAAAGCGACGACGCGGAAAACGCAGTCCCGGATTGGGAATTTGCCCCTACAGCCTATCCCTGCATTGATGAGCTGCGTCTTGTACGGCATAAGGGGAATTGGAAGATTGGGGTGATTGAGAGGAGGGAGGGATGCAGTAATTCCAAATGAGGAAAAAATTGGAAGAAATTTAACCGCAAAGTCGAATAAGTTAAAGAAGGGATAAGAAAATTTCCTTCCTTTTTCGACTTCTTCGACTTTGCGGTTTGTATTCTCTCTTGAATTTGGAATTGCTAGGAGGGATGGTAATTGCTCTTGCCATGTTTAATCCATTATGCTATATTTACGGAGAGGTTTTTATATGAACGCAGTTGCATTTGATACGGCGATTTTAGATGGCAAAATTGAAGTTCCACCGGAATACCGCAGGGACTTTTCGTCTTTTGTTAAGGTTATTTTAATAGAAGGTGAAAATAGAGAAGTTCAAAACGCACATGCTGTACCAGATACAGATATTGGCGTGGAAGAAAGAATAGCCGCTCTTGATCGGTTGGATGGTATTTTAGCCGGTTATGATATTGATCTGGATAAAGCCCGGATGGAAAGGTTGTCCCGGCAATGTTAGAATGTTGCCTTCAAAAAAAATTGAAGGGCTTATTGGCGCCGGTTCTATTACTGATACTGATTTTAAAGATGCCGTGATTTGCGCTACCACAATACGGGAAAAGGCCGATTATATTATTACCAGAAACATTGACGATTTTAGTACTTCACCAATAAAAGCGCTTACACCTGAACAAGTTCTTGCTGTGCCT
>JAISJS010000060.1 GCA_031261385.1 Treponema sp. | reverse complement strand
GAGGAGACCCCAAGCTGCCAGACCCGGTCCTTGTAAATATAGAGGTCCCGGTCCGGGTACATAAAGACCACGTCGTCCTGCCAGGTTTCCACCCCCCGGACCGCATAGACCGATTCGGGGGCCCCAAAACGGTCAAGCACCTCGGCCAGGGTAAGGCCGATAAGCTCGGAGAGATCCGTTTCGCCGGTCCCGGCGGGAGTATCGGATTGAGCCCACAGCGGCGGCAGGACCGGGAGTAACAGCAAAAAGATGAGGGTTTGATAAAAAATGCGCCGGGGGTTTCCCATGGGTTTACTGTACCGGAGGGAACGGGGATTGGCAAGGCGGTGGGTAAAAAATACAACCCCCCTCAGTTCCCCCGGAAAATTAGCTCCTTGTAAATTGCTATAAAAAAGGCCACGGCATCGGTTATTAAACCGAAAAAAATAAGGAAAATAAACAGCATTACGCCCATTCCCACAATACTCAACAAGGTTGAACCGATGGCTTTTGTCAGGCTGTAATCGTGTATCTCCATCATGGCGGCCAGTACCAGAAAAACGCACCATACCATGGCAAGGCCGGTGAAAAAGATATAGATCGCATCTTCCTGAAGGGTGATCACATGGCTGACCGCAATCATCACTGCATTAATAAGGATGTATGGAGTAAAGGCATAGGCTGTCGCCATATAAATGTCCAACAGCCTGCCCTTGCCATCCAGCAAGGTGGTCAGGCCCCAGTTTACCACGGTCCAAAGCAGCATGGGCAGCAATATGCGGAAGGCTATAACCACGATGTTTAAGTCTTCACCATGGGTTTTTACAAACTGGAAATCCGTCAGGGTAAGCCGCAGTATTTCTACCAATATCAAAGCGGCGGTAATAACATTGGCGGCGGCAATGGAGCCCCGTTTTTCGTGGGTTAAATCCCAGAACCCATCCAGGGGATGAAAAATAACATAAAACGCATATTTAAGGGTATCCCCCAAATGGGTCAGCTTTGATTTGTCTATTGAATCGGTCTGGAACATCTGCATTGAATTATTCCTTTATTCCTGAATGGGCCATGGTCTGCACAACCTTGCTCTGGGAAACGATGAACAGAACCAGGGGAACTATCATCATAAACAGTGTTACCGCCGCGCCGACACCGGTGCGCGCCACGCCGCCGATCAGTATCTGCCCCAAAGCGTAAGGAAGGGTCTTGAGCTGTTCGGAATAGATGAAATTGGAAGCCCTTGTGTTCCAGAGCGCCTGTACCGAAAAAATCATCACCGTCAACCATGCGGGTTTAATCATGGGCAGTACAATTTTTCGAAAGATCACGAATTCCACCGCGCCGTCCACCTTGGCGGAATCAATGAGTTCGTTCGGCACCGTATCAATAAACTGTTTTAAAAGGAAGAATCCCATGGGCATGGCAAAGGCCGGAACGATCACCGAAAGATAACTGTCGATCCAGCCCAGTTTGGCCATTACAAGGTAATTTGGTATGGCCGTTACATAGCCAGAAAACATGAGGGTTATAATAACCAGGGAGGTAAACTGGCGGCCTCCGGGGAAAGCATATTTTGAAACGGCAAAGGCCCCCATTGATGCGAACAGGATAAGTCCAAAGGTTCCGGCAGCGGTAATGAACACCGTATTAAAAATATAGCGGGAAAAGGATACCCAGGAGCGGCTCATGATAACGAACAGATCCTGAAAGTTACCCATGGTCGGCTGTCTGACAAATAACTTTGGCGGGAACAGGAATATCTCATTCAGGGGTTTGAAGGCGTTGTTGATGGCATACACCAGGGGATAGGCGAAAAATACGCCGAACAATGCAATGATTATGATGACAAAGATATCGCCCCCCAAAGAACGGTTCAACCTCCGCCTGTTCAATTTACGTAATGGTTTTTTCCCTGTTTTCATTCTTTTCCCCCGTTACGTTCCCACACGGTTCAACATTTTTCTTACCAGGGCGTTACAAATAATCATGGTAAGGAACAAAAGTGTCGCGATAGCCGAAGCATATCCCATTTCGAACCGGAGGGAACCGTAATCCACCAGGTGGTTTACCACGGTATGTACCGCATAATCTGTGCTGGGAAATCCGAATAACGCCGTTGTTACATCGGCGATGCCAAAGGATTGGGTTATGGCCATTACCGCTCCGAACAAAAGCATTCCCTTCATGTTGGGGAGGGTAATATACCAAAGTTCCTGCCAGCGGTTGGTGATCCCGTCCATGATCCCCGCCTCGTATTGGGTTTCGTCAACGGTTGTGAGCCCGGCAATAAAGGCAAGAAACCCTGCGCCAAGACTCATCCATAGGGTAACGATTATGGCCACCGGCATCATGTACTTGGGATCCGCCAGCCAGAGTATGGGCGCATCGATAAGTTCAAGGTTCAGGAGAAAACTGTTGATATAACCGTATGAATCACCGGAAAAAATGATCGTCCAGATCACATAAACGGCGCCGGAAATTGAAGGGGCGTAAAAAATCACCGTTACCACCGCACGGATATACCGGGGAAGTTCATAGATAAGCCAGGCAAAGAGGAACGACATAAGATAACCCAGCGGACCGGTAATGGCCGCAAGGATGAAGGTATTCTTTACCGCCGTCAAAAAAACATCGTCCCCCAGCAGAAGGTTAATATAGTTTTGCAGTCCGACAAAACGGGGCGGTTCGAGAATATTATAGTAGGTGAAGCTGTAAAAAACAGATATCGCCACCGGCGCTACCACGAAAACTGCAAACACCGCCGCGAAGGGGAGCAGCAACAGGTAACAGGTTCTGTTTTTTACCACGTTTTTAAACAAACCCGCAAGCTGCGCCCAACGCTTGGCTGCGTAACGTTTAAGGCTCACTCTTCTACCTCCGGCTGTTTCATTCTATGTTGAATTCCTTCCGCTTCCGCGCCAGTTCCTCGTTGATGGTTCTTGAATAGTCGAGCAGGGTCTCCCGGCTGTCCTCACTTTCGTTTATCACCCGGCGTCCGGCATTCACAATGTGGCGGCTGATATAGTAACCGCCGGGTACTTCGGGGATTCCGACGGTCCATTCCTGCTGCGCCG
>JAISJS010000023.1 GCA_031261385.1 Treponema sp. | reverse complement strand
TTAAGCAGCGGGTCTTTGATTTGCTTGAAGATGAGGCTTTGTACCGGCGGAAGGTCGCGGAAGCGAAAAGTCATGCCCAGGACTGGACCATCGATACCATGGCGGCGAAACTGGAAGGGATTTACCGTGAGGTTATCAGTGTCTACCCGCTTAAGCCCCATCCCAAATTCCGGCGTTCATTCCTGCCGCCCTGGGGTACTGCGGTGCGTTGACAAGGCCTCCGAAATGGCGGTAAAATTGAGGGTGTATTTAAGGGGAGTATGGGACAATAATGAAAAATATCCTGGTTACAGGCGGTGCTGGTTACATAGGGTCTCATATTGTACGTGATTTGGGCGAAAACAGTTATAACCCCATTATCCTTGACAATTTATCGGAAGGACACCGGGAAGCCTGTGCGGGTAAAGAGTTTGTGCTTGCGTCCATAAACGACACGGAAGCGCTGGACGCGGTTTTTTCAGAAAAAAACATAGACGCGGTTATGCACTTTTCTGCCTTCGCCTATGTCGGGGAATCGGTTACCAATCCTGAAAAATATTATCTGAACAACCTGAGCGCCACCGTAAATCTGCTGTCTGTTATGCGGAAATACGATGTGCAAAAATTTATTTTCTCCTCATCCTGCGCTACCTACGGTAACCCTGTTTATATACCCATGGACGAACAGCATCCGCAAAATCCGATAAACCCCTATGGCCGGACAAAGTTCATGGTTGAAAAGATTATTGATGATTACCGGGCGGCCTATGGTTTACGGTATATTGCCCTGCGCTATTTTAACGCGGCCGGCGCGCATCCCGACGGCTCAATCGGAGAAAGCCACAGAATCGAAACACATCTTATACCGCTGGTACTAAAAGCCATAAGCGGCGAAAAAGACCGCATTTCTATTCTTGGTTCCGATTATCCCACACCGGACGGCACCTGTATCCGGGACTATATTGCCGTCACAGACCTTGCGGCAGCGCACCGTGCTGCGTTAGAGTTACTGTTGTCAGGAGGGGAAAGCGCCTGCGTCAATCTTGGTACGGAGCATGGCTATTCGGTAAAGGAAGTAATTTCCGCCTGCGAAGAAGTAACCGGTAAAAAGGCACCGGTTATCACCGCGCCGCGCCGCGCCGGAGACCCGCCGGAATTGGTCGCAAAAACAAGTCTCGCAAAAAAGCTCCTCGGCTTTACGGCAAAAAAAACCGATATCCGTGATATAATAAGTAATGCTTGGCAATGGGAACAAACGAGGAGGTATTAGATGACACTTTCCGAATTTGAACTCTGGTATAAAACACGCTTCCGCAGAACCACTTCCGCGTTCACGGTAACCGCGATGATAATTACGGATATTGCCGGGGTGATGCTTTCTTTCAGTGTTGGTTTTTTCCTGGTGAACCTTTACGATATGGGGGCAATCAATTTCCGCTCCTTTGTCATGTATTGGCCCTATGTGCCGGTTTTTATCGTTGTTTTCCAGATGTTTTCGCTGTATCCGGGCATCGCCCTTGCCCCGGCGGAGGAACTGCGGAACTTCAGCGCGGGCAGCCTGATTTCTTTCGGCGGGATAATCATTTCGCGCTATATTGAAGACGGGGATATTGACGCAATCTCCATCGCGTTCTTTATCAGTTTTTTATTGTCAACATTTATCCTGCTTCTGTGCCGTTCAATGATGCGCGGAATTTTGAGCAAAACAAAGCTGGGGGGTATACCGGCGGTAATTTATGGCGGCGGGACAATGGGGAAGCGGCTGATCAATAAACTGCTGGAAAACAGATGGCTTGGCTATATTCCTGTTTTGATTCTTGATGATGATAGTTCTATTGAACCATACTACCGCGATGTACCGGTAATCCACGACACATCCATCGGCCCGGATTTGGTCAAAAAATTCAATCTAAAAATGGCGATAGTCGCCATGCCCCAGTTGGATGAGAAAAAGCTCGCGCGGCTTTTGACCCGCTCGGTTTCGGCGTTCCGTTATAATGTTTTGATCCCCTCTTTTCTCGGCATAACCAACATTTGGATGAACATTCGGGATTTTTCCGGGATTTTAGGCCTTGCCTCATCCCCCCGGCTTAAATTTCGGCATAACCGCATGATAAAGCGTTTTATGGATCTGTCGGTAACTTTGGCCGGGGGAATTATCGTCCTGCCCTGGCTGCTGCTTATCGCGTTAATTGTAAAGCTTTCATCAAAAGGACCGGTTCTGTATGCCAGCAAACGGTTCCTGCCGGACGGGAAGGTTTTTTACGCCTATAAATTCAGGACAATGTACATCGACGCCCAGGCGCAATTACAAAAACTGCTTGATACTGATCCGCAAAAAAAACAGGAATGGGAAGAAAACCGCAAACTAAAGGATGATCCCCGGGTAACAAAATTCGGCGCCTTCCTGCGAAAAACAAGCCTGGACGAATTCCCGCAATTGATCAATATATTAAAAGGTGAAATGAGCCTTGTGGGGCCCCGTCCACCCCTGGACATGGAGGAGCTTAAAAAATTTGGCGATGATTTTGACCGCATTTTCTCCCTGCTCCCGGGGCTTACCGGACTTTGGCAGGTTTCCGGCCGTTCGGATACCGACTATGCCGAGCGGGTGTCCCTGGACACCTATTACCTACATAGCTGGTCGGTGTGGCTTGATCTTTGGATTCTCTATAAAACCGGCGGAGTCGTAGTTATGGGAAAAGGAGCGTATTAGTATGGAAAATAACCGGTATAGTCTTAATACCCGGACATTGGTTTCAGGCGGTGCCGGCTTTTTAGGAAGCCACCTCTGCGAAAGGCTCATTAAAGAGAAATCCGATGTCCTGTGCCTGGATAATTTTTTTACCGGGCAAAAGCGTAACATTGAACATTTAATCGGGATCCCCTACTTTGAACTGGTCCGGCACGATGTTACCTTTCCGTATTATGCGGAGGTTGATAGAATTTTTAATTTAGCCTGCCCGGCAAGCCCGCCCCATTATCAATACGATCCGGTGCAAACCACCAAGACCAGCGTTCACGGCGCAATCAATATGCTGGGCCTTGCGAAACGTACACGGGCCCGCATCCTCCAGGCATCGACCAGTGAAGTATACGGCGACCCGGCGGTACATCCCCAAGTCGAATCCTATTGGGGCAACGTGAATCCCATCGGAATCCGCTCCTGCTATGATGAGGGCAAACGGTGCGCAGAAACGTTGTTTTTTGACTACCACCGGCAAAACCAGGTGGAAATAAAAGTTATCCGGATATTTAATACCTATGGCCCGCGGATGCATCCCAATGACGGCAGGGTTGTTAGTAACTTTATTATGCAGGCTCTGAGGGGGGATGATATTACCATATATGGCGATGGCAGCCAGACACGATCCTTTTGCTATGTCGATGATCTTATAAATGCCGTCATATTGATGATGAACTCCCGCGCCGATTTTACCGGGCCGGTAAATATTGGCAACCCCAATGAATTTACAATTAAAGAATTGGCGGAAGAGGTTATCAGGTTAACCGGCAGTAAATCGAAAATTCAACATAAGCCATTGCCCCAGGATGATCCGAAACAGAGAAAGCCCGACATTACCCTGGCAAAGTCAGAATTAGGGTGGTCCCCCAAGGTCGCCTTGGAAGACGGCCTGCGGGAAACAATTGCGTATTTCAAGGGACAACTCAGGTGAAACGAAGCGTATTTCTGCCCCTGATGTTCCTGACCGCTTTTTCCCTCTTCGGCCAGCTTGGCCTCAGGGAGAAGCTCCGTTCTTTCAACGATCTGTTTCCCGGCCTTGATCCGGAGAAAAGGGAGCAGGTATTTTCCGGCATCCTCACCGAATCCAGGGAAAGGGATATCAATCCGCGTTTATTGCCCTCCGATGCCATAGC
>JAISJS010000019.1 GCA_031261385.1 Treponema sp. | reverse complement strand
CCCGGATCACCGGGTAGGTTTTGCCGTCTTTAAGGTTGATGTTGTACTTGGGGCTGTGCTGCTTGATGAGGGTGTTTTCCAGGAGCAGGGCTTCGTACTCGTTGGCGACGATGATGGTCTCAATGGACCGGACATGCCGCAGCAGGGTCGCGGTTTTGATGTCCTTTTCCCCGGAAAAATAGGAGCCCAGCCTGTTTCGGAGGACCCGGGCCTTCCCCACATAGATGATCCGGTTTTCGCCGTCCCGCATGATATAGACCCCCGGCTCATGGGGGGCGTCCCGGACCACCGCTTTGAGGGCTGCGTAATTTTCAGAAACCGCCGCATCGTTCATTATGGTGGGTTCAGTATATACGGTTTTGGCATTACCGTCATAGCGCCTGCCCGACAAACACCAGCCGGGGCGTTCTACCCAAGCCCACATTTCACCGGTAAAAGTACCAGTCCTTATATGTATTGCGTTCCAACGGGCAACGCTGAATAATCCATGAGGCCGGATTATTTCAGGGAAGATGTTCCGGATTTTTTCATCTTTTTTTGATTTTTTTCCTTGACAATTTTCAATAAATGTGTTATGCTTATTACATAACAGCCTGGATGAAGGAAGGAAAATTACTTATATGAAGTGTACCATGAGGGATATTGCTGACATCGAAATAGGCCTGGTTTTGTCCCGAAAAAAAGCGGCCGGAGAATCCGCGCACAACTACCAAAAGCTGTCCCTTAAATCCCTGGGGGAGGATGGCGCCCTTGATTCGGCCCGGAACGAAACATACTTTGCCGCGGAACCCCTGAATGGGCATTTTCTTACCCGGGAGAACATGGTGGTGATAAAGCTCTTTACCCCCCTCAACCCGGTGGTCATCCAAAAGGGGGAGGAAGGCTTTATTATCCCCTCGCAGATGGCGGGCATAACCGTGAAGAAAGAGGTGCATCCTGAATATTTGCAGTACTTTTTGTCCCTGGAAGAAACCAACCGGTATCTATTATCCCGGGCAAGCGGCGCGGTGATGAGGTTTATAAGCATAAAAACCCTTTCGGAGCTTGTGCTGGATATCCCCCCGCTGAAGCAACAGGAACAGTTTTGCAGCCTGTACCGCCTCCACCGCAGAAAAAAAGCGCTGACCAAAGAACTTGCCGCCCTGGAAGATGAAAGGATACGGGCGATTTTTGAAACGATTGGCAGAAAGGGACATTTAAATGGGAAATGAAAACGACATTGAACAGGTCATGCTCAAAGCCGGGCGAATGCTCGCCGGCGCCACCGGGGAGAGAGCTGTCAGGGACTACCTTCTTCCCCTCTTCTTTGTCAAATACCTCAGCGATTTCTTCCTTGAGAATGGCAGAGAAACAAACGGTAGGATAAAACCGTTGTTTGTCATGGATGAAGAAAATTCATTCCCTGCCCTGTTTGCCCAAAGGGACAAGCCGAATCTTGGGGAGTGCATTAATAAAACCCTTACGAACATAGAAACTGATAATGCACAAACCCTCTCCGGTGTATTAACCCTGGCGGATTATGCCAACGCGATAATTCTTGGCGGACAGGAACAGCGGGACAAATTGCTCAGGGGTGTTTTGGAGTGTATGGCCCCTATTGATCTGCGGCCGCTGGGGCGGCCGCATCAACCGGATGTTGGCAGGATCTTCGACAGTATTCTTGAATGGTTTTCCCTTGAAGGCGGCGCCGGTAAATACACCCTCTCCTATACCCGCCCCTTCGTGGCGGATCTGATCAGTTCCCTTGCGGTACTTCCCGAAAAGGCAGGTTCCCTGCCCCATATTCAGGAGGGCGGGACAATCTACGACCCCGCCTGCGGTTCCGCGTCCCTGCTTGTCAAGATCGCAAAAAAAATACCGGGGTCTTCCACCGGGCTTTACGGACAGGATATCAGCCTTTCCGCGATTTCCTCCGCAAAAATGAACGTCTATCTTAACGGCTTTCCCCAGGCGGAAATAGCCCAGGGGGATACCATTGCCAATCCGGCCTTTACCGTTACGGGGAATAAACTTAAGCAATTTACTGTTGTCATTTCGGATATTCCCTTAACCATTCCCAACTGGAAAGAAGGATTCAGAAAAACCCTCCTTACGGGGGATGAGGATATTTCCTCCATGGACCCCTTCCGCCGTTTTGATTATGGGGTCCCTTCGGCCTCCATGGGGGCCTGGGTTTTTTTGCTGCACATGATAGCAAGCTGCGCTCCCCATGGCCGGGTTATAGCGACCGCCCCCGCAGGAACGCTTTTCAGAACCGCTTCGGAACATGATATCCGGCGCAGACTTATCGGGGAAAACCTCCTTGACGCGGTAATAGCGCTGCCCCGGAACAGCTTTTTGGGAACCGCCGTTTCCGGCTGTATCCTCATCTTCAAAAAGGGCCGTAAAGAACAGGATGTGCTTTTTATTGATTCAGGGGATGCCAAAGAACCGGACATGGATGCGGTTATTTCAGCCTATACCAAACGGGCCGACATAAAAAATTACGCCCATTGCGCTTCGGCTGCTGAAATACAACACAACGATTATAACCTGAGTGTTCAACATTATGTAAATTCAGAAACAGTAAAAAGTGCCGCAAGGAACATCCGGGAAATTAACAGGCAAATCGGGCATCTCAAAAATGAAATTGAAACCGTAAATACCGAAATGGAAACTATTTTAAGAGGCTTGAAAATTAAAGGAGGAAACGAATAGTGACAGAAGTAACCCTTTTGGAACACATTGCCGCGATCCTGGAGCTGTCAAAAGACAACGGCCTGGATGAACCATTTTTTGAGAATGCCCGCACTCATCTTGACGCGGTATCCGCAGAGCTGCACATTACCCCGGTGCAGGCTGCTTTATTTGCCCATGTATTTGATACCAGCGTGATGAGCCGCCGTATGGGCGAAGAAACCCTGTTCCATTCCCTGAAATGTTCAAAATTCAAATACCTTGAATACTTAAATGACATCGATGAACTGGTAAAATTGAATTATGTCATTCAGATTCTGGATAACTCCGGAATGTCAAAATACAAAATACCCAGGGAATTTATCCTTGCCCTGCGAAAAGGCAAGCCACTCAGGCCCGAAAGTTATGTCAATATATCCATCGATAAATTTTTTCTGGTCCTACAAAAATATTTCAGACGCCGCTATAATGACGAAATGCTTTTGGATGAATTAATCAACGCGCTGCAATTGCTGATGGAAAACAATCCGCATCTTGAATTCACCAGGCGCATCAGAAATTACGATTTAAGCGCCGATGATACCATATTACTGCTTTATTTCTGCAGCAAACTGGTTAATGAAGATGAAGAAGTTAATTTTGCCTGTATAGAAAAACAGTTCTCCGATGATGACGCGATCTTTGTCACCAATGATTATGTCAGACAGCTTAAGGATGGAACCAATGCACTGCAAAAACTTGAATTGATTGAAAATTCAAACAATGAAGGTTTTGCCATAAAGGATGTTTATTGTTTGACAGAAAAAGCAAAGGACGATCTGCTGGAAGAATTGAAGACCAATAAGAAAACAAATAAAAATCGCAGTGATTTTATATCCTCCGCGGATATTGCCGAAAAAAACATGTTTTATAACCCCGGGGAAGAAGAAAAGATACGGGATCTGACAAATCTATTGGAACAGGAAAATTTTAGAAATATAGAGGAGCGGCTTGAAGAAAGCGGTTTACGGAAAGGGTTTGCCTGTTTGTTTTCCGGCCTTCCCGGAACCGGCAAGACCGAAACGGTATATCAAATAGCCCGTAAAACCGGACGGGATATCGTAATGGTGGATATTTCCAGGATAAAAAGCATGTGGGTCGGGCAAAGTGAAAAGCAGATAAAGGCAGTATTTGTCAATTATAAAAAACTGCAGCAATCCGAAGAGATCACCCCCATTTTATTCTTCAATGAGGCGGACGCTATTATAGGACGCAGAATGGAATTTAACGCCAACAGCCGGGCGGTGGATCAAATGGAAAACTCCATTCAGAATATCATTTTGCAGGAATTGGAGAATCTTTCCGGCATACTAATTGCCACTACCAACCTGACACAAAACATGGATAAGGCCTTTGAACGCCGTTTTCTTTACAAGATTGAATTTGAAAAGCCCGACGTACAGGCTAAAAAAGCAATATGGAAATCCATGATAAGCGAATTATCGGATGACGATGCATACACCTTAGCCGCCCGCTTCGATTTCTCGGG
>JAISJS010000015.1 GCA_031261385.1 Treponema sp. | reverse complement strand
ACCTCTTATAAATACAAGCTCCTCTATTGATTTTTCTGTATGAAAAAGTATGATAACTCCGGAAATTACCCAGGAAAACTTTCGACTGCTGCTGCCCGGTAAAATTGCCGCCATTGTTGAAAAACGGAAACAGGAAAGTCATTGTTCCTCAAAAGAAGCTGTATTGTCGTTTTACCGGTCCGATCTATACCAGGAACTTGAAAATGAAAAAACAAAACGATGGTGGGAAAGTCCTGTACAATTATATGCTGAATGGACGGATACTTGAAATAGATATTCACCTGATTTTACCCAATTCTGTTTTAGCCCTGTCCAGTAACGAATTGACGTTTTCGATACGTTTTTCGTTATTTTTTTCTGCTTTGTTTTTACCGGTAACAAGATAGTCAAGAGAAATGCCCAAGGCTTTGGCAAGATAATAAGCGTCAATTACGGTGGGGTAGATGCCTTTGGCAATCCATCCTCTAAAGGTACCAACATTAATATTACACGCTTTTGCTAGTTTTTCCTGTGTCATATTATTCTGTTTAATCAGACGTTTAACACGGTCATAAAAATAATCTGTCTCTTTCATGTTGATTTCCTTAAAATACAAATAGTGCTCAACTGCATAATTTGAAATAATAATTATGCAGTACAGATATAGTACAATTTTCAGTAAATAATGTAAACCACGAAGGAAAGGATAGGAGAAGAAGAATAAACCGCAAAGTCGAATAAGTCGAAGAAGGAAAGAGGAAAGGTTTCATACCCAGCCCTCCATTATTTTGAAAGGTCAATATTTTGTCAATTTTTTGTCAATTGTTTTTGCATCGTGCCGTTTTCGCTTGACAAAATCCTTGCCGGAATTATATTTGATTTTATAGTATAAGCCGGTCAGGAGGAGTGTCACATGTTCAGTTTCAGGAAAGTATATTTATTTCTGTTGTTTATCGTTATAACCATGAGTGCAGAGGCACAGATCGAACTTCCCTCAAACATGGTTCCGGTGAATGGCGGTACATTCCGGATGGGAAATAATAATGGTGAAAGTGAAAAGCGTCCCAAAATTGCCCTGGTGCTTTCCGGGGGCGCGGCTCTCGGCTTTGCCCATGTGGGTTTTCTTAAAGTTCTTGAGGAAGTGGGCATTCCCATAGATTGCATCATCGGAACCAGTATGGGCAGCCTTATCGGCGCCTTGTATGCGGCAGGTTATTCACCGGGTGATATTGAACGCCTTGCTGCCGCAACCAACTGGTCGGAAATGTTTCTGAACGAGGGTGTGGTTCGGGATGCTGCGCTTCCCGGAGATACCATACCAAATTTCACGCTCAACTTTGACAAGAAGGGAGTTGGGAAATCAAAGGGAATTTTTACCGATCAGAACCTTACCCTTCTTTTTTCAGAGCTTATGTACAAGGTATCCTGGAATCAGGATTTCGCCGCGCTGCCGGTTCCGTTCAGGACCAATGCGGTGGATATTGTGGCAGGGGAGGCTGTGACCCTTGATCACGGCGCGCTTTACCGCGCCATGCGCGCCAGCATGAGCATTCCGATTGTTTTTCCGCCGGTGGCTATGAATGGCACGTACTATGTAGACGGCGGCATTCGCAATAACAATCCGATTGATTTGGCGCGGGAATGGGGCGCTGATATTATCATTGATATTGATGTCGGTTCCTTTGTTGCCAAAACACCTGAAGAAATTAACAGCATAGATATAATAGTCGATCAATCGATTCGGCTGATTCAAAGCACCAATTATATATCCAATTTGGCTATCGGCGATGAGGATTTTAGATTGGTAATGGATTTAAGTGATTTCTTCTGGACCGATTTTGCGAAGGCAAAAATTATTATTGACCGCGGAGAAACAATTGCACGCAGTTCAGAAAATATGCAGCCCCTGCTGGAACTTGCGGCAAAAATCGAAGCGGGACATTTTGGGACCGCCAGGGAACTTGCCCGTCGTGATTGGCAGCGCTTTGGCAGCTACCTGGATCTTCCTGATCCGGTTTTTACCCGGGTGCGGCTTGTTTCCATCGGCGCTAACGGGGCGGAAGAAAGCGGCCAGACCGCAGCAAATCAGGTTTCACATAAGTACCTTGCTTCGTTTTTTGCCAATTTTTTTGGAAAGCAGGTGGATAGCGAAAAACTTGCACAGGCAATTGAAATTGTCAGGCGGAAAGGCAATTACGAGAATGTTGGCTACCATCTTGAAGCGGGAGAGGATGGCGCTTACTGTCTGGTATTAACAGGGGTAAAGGCGGCAGAGCGGAAAAATGACGGAGTGCTCACGCTGTCGGCGGATTTAAGTTTAGCCGAAACCCTTGCAGGGGGTATAAGCAATTTGATTGAACTCAATTTTCGCGACTTTCTCTTTCGCAGATCCTGTTTGAACCTGAAATTTTCCTATGCTTTTTCCAATATGGACGGTCCGTCGCTTTCGCTTGGCTATACCAAGACCCTGTCTTCATTATTTCAGGCGAATGCGGAGATGGGAGGATCCTACCTGTCTTCAAATATTAATGCATTCCAGCCCGAGGGGGAGCTTTCGGACCTGGGCGATCTCAATGTGAGGGCACAGTTTTTCTACACACCTGTTGATTATTTTAACCTGTCTTTAGGGTATCTCTACAATTCATTCTGGTATGAAAACAAAGAGTACGATACCGCATCCCAGGCGACCACAAACACAGACTACCTCAATGGCGATATGCACTCTGTTGAGTTTGGGCTTCACTATAACACCAGCGGCATTGACCATCTGCTGCTCTCAAGGTTCCTGGGCAATATCGAATTTGACGGCACGGTCAATTTCCCCTTTGCGGGAGGCCGCTTCTCCAATAACCCTGCCGCTCCCTGGTATGAACGGTTTGAAATTGTCTTTCGCAAGGCATGGCTCCCTCATCCCAGGCGCGCTTTTATTCTGGACCTGAATGCCGGATCCTACCGCGGAAACCTGGACCCCGTATGGAGCTTCTATGATCTTTCGGGGAAAGCGGGCATTCCGGGATATACCGCCAAGAATATTTTAGGCCGTGATAAAGGCATTGCAGGCTTTACCTATTTGGAAGAAATACCGCCGCTGTCCAGGCTCCTCTCCATGCGATCTTTTTTCGCGCTCATTACACGCGGCGGCAATGTGTGGGACGAGTTCAACCGTATTGAACGCATTAAGGAACTGCGGGGCGGCGTCCGCGCGGGACTGCAAATCAATACCGCCATAGGTTCGTTGTTTCTGGGTCCCGAAGTCTCCTTTGACGGCAAGTTTCAGATTTGCCTGTATTTCAATTGATAAAAAGCCCGCTATTATGAAACTCTTTTTTTCTGCGGTCCATAAAAAATGGGGGAAACTGATTTTTAATTCTTCTTTTTTTGTATAAATATGCAATTTTTGCCGGTTAATGCCCGCTTTAAATCTTATTACTGTATAAAAATACTTGATCTTTTCATATTATTCCGTTTATGATAGGGGCTGCAGGGTTTGGTTTTATACCGGGCCACATTGCGAAAAATGGAGGAACGAATGAAAAAGGTGTTTTTGGCAGGGATTGTTCTGCTGGCCGCTCTGACGTTAATAGTGACGGGATGCGCCAAAAAGGAAGCGACTATCAAAATCGGATTTAATATTCCGTTGACCGGGGATTCCCCTAAGGTTGGGGAGGGCGCCCGGTATGCCGCAGAATTGATCCTTAAGGAGATCAACGGCGCAGGCGGACTTGATGTTAAAGGAACCAGGTATAATCTTCAATTTGTTTATGTTGATAATGAGCTTAAACCCGAATCCGCCGTACAGTCTGCAATCCGGCTTATTGAGTCGGACAAGGTACTTGCGATAGTGGGACCCTGCGGCTCAGGCCGTGCAATTCCTGCGGGACAGATAACCAACGAGAACCGCACGCCGATGGTAAGCCCCTGGGCGACGAACCCTGCGGTTACCCTGAACCGGCCTTTCGTATTCCGCGCCTGTATTCTGGACCCGGTCCAGGCCCCTGCGGCAGTGAAATTCGCCAAAACCCAGTTTCCCGCTGCGTCAAAGGCTGCCATTCTCTATAACCTTGATGATGACTATTCCAAAACTCTGGCGGAGCTTTTCCGTGATAACTGGACGGTCGTAAACGGCGCCGGTTCCGTGACGAATTTTGAAAGCTTTGGTCAAAAGGATCAGGATTTCTCGGTACAGTTGACCCGCATCATCAATTCAGGGGCGCAGCTGCTCTACCTGCCCGATTATTACAACCATGTTGCCCTGATAGTTCCCCAGGCAAAAGATCTGGGCTGGGGAGACAAACCGGTGCTGGGCAGCGACTCCTGGGGATCGGCGGATCTCGTGTCCTTGAGCAAAGGTTCGGTTACCGGTTATTATTTTACGACCCATTATGCCGCAGCCGGCGCTGTCGGCAAGACCAAGGAATTCATCGATCAGTATAAAGCCGCGTACGGCTATACTCCCGATGATGTGGCGGCCCTTTCCTACGACTCGACCCGTATCATCCTGCAGGCGATTCAAACTGCGGGGCTTTCAGGTGACCTCGCGAAAGACCGCGATGCAATCAGGGCAGCCATTGCAGCCATGGTGGACTTTGACGGCATCACCGGGAAGATGACCTTTGATGCAAACGGCGATCCGGCAAAACCTGCGGTCGTAGTCCGTGTAAACGAAGCCGGTGAATTTGAATACGTAACAAGTTTGTAAGCATTAAGGCGGTCTGATGTTCGACGGTATACTGCAGAATATATTTAACGCGCTCCAGTGGGGCAGTTTTTACTCGATGATCGCATTGGGGTACTGTCTCGTTTACGGCGTGCTTAGGCTTATCAATTTTGCACACGGCGATATTTTCATGACCGCCTGTTACATTGCGTTTTTTATTGCCGCCGCCCTGCTCAGTGTTTTTGCCGGCGGCGGCTGGCTTGTATTTGCCCTGACCCTTGTTTTGACGATGGCAGGGACCGCCCTTGTGGGGATCACGATTGAACGTATCGCATACCGCCCGCTGCGCCGCAAAGGGGTCAACCGGCTCTACGTGGTTATCACTGCTTTGATGGTGGGCTTCATTCTTGAAAACGGAAACCTTGCCGTTCTTGGCGCCAGTTCCCGCCGCTTCCCCGATATACTGGACAAGCAGATTATTCATCTGGGACCGGTGATGCTGACCAACCTAAAAGTACTGGTTATCATTGCCGCCTTTGCCGTTTTTGGTATTCTTCAGTTCATCGTAAAGAAAACCGTATTCGGCATGTCCATGCGGGCGATTTCCTATGACAAGTTTGCCATCCCGCTGATGGGAATTCCGGTGAATCAGGTGATCACGTTTACGTTTGCTCTGGGATCGAGCCTTGCGGCGGTAGCGGGTATTTTGTTCGGAATGTCCTACCCGGTGCTTGATCCGTATATGGGTATGATTATCGGATGGAAAGCGTTTATCGCCGCAGTGGTAGGCGGTATCGGTGAAATACGCGGAGCGTTTCTCGGCGGTTTTATTCTGGGCTTTATCGAAATTTTTATCGCAGCGTTTTTCCCGTCGAGCTTTAAGGATCTGGTTTCCTTTATCATACTGCTGATTATTCTTGTCATAAAACCAACCGGGTTCTTCGGCGTAGCCCGAAGTACAAAAATTTAGGGGATGATCATGGTATTGGGCGGTAAAAAAAATACCCTGGTCATCTTTGGCGCCGTGGTTGGCGGCATGATCCTTATCACGGTCCTTTCCAAACTGGGCGTATTTAATCAGTACATTCAGAGTGTGATAATGTCCATCGGGATTAATATCATTTTTGCGGCAAGTCTCAATATTGTAAACGGTTATATGGGAGAATTTTCCTGCGGACACGCGGGTTTTATGGCGGTAGGGGCATATATTTCGTCGGTACTGTCTTTAATTCTTTTTACCGAAAATAAATTTACCGGCGCCCCGCTTCTGCCGCCGGGATCGGCGCTTTTTGTTTTTCCGGTGGTGATTTTGATAGGCGGGATTGTTGCGGCTTTGGCGGGGCTTCTCGTTGCAATTCCCTCATTTAAAACGAGAGACGATTATCTTGCGATCATTACCATTGCAGCTAACTATATCATCACCGCTGCGATAAATAACCTTTCGATGGTCGGCGGCAGCCGCGGCCTTATGGGGATGAAGTCCACCATTTTTGCGATGTCGGATATTGTGCCCCTGCCCTGGACTTTAATGTGGATCATGGTGTTCGCCGCTGTCAGCATTGTCGCCATCAAGCGTCTTATGGGATCCGTTATGGGAAAGGGAATTTCCGCCATTCGTTATGATGAAATTTCTGCGGAAATTATGAGCGTAAACACCAACAGAATGAAGCTTTTGGCCTTTATGTTTTCATCGGGCCTTGCCGGTGTTGCAGGCGGACTCTTTGCCCATCAGCTTGGATTTATCAATCCCGCTTCTTTTAATATTATGAAATCCACCGAAGGAATGGTGATGGTGTATCTTGGGGGAATGGGTTCCCTTTCCGGCTCCGTGCTTTCTGCCGTGTTCTTTACCTTGCTGCTTGAAATCCTGCGGCCCCTGCAAATCCTTAAGTGGGTTTTTATTCCACTGCTGTTAATTCTTCTGATGCAGTTCCGTCCCGAAGGCCTTATGGGTAACAGGGAACTGCCTGAACAATGGAACCGGCTTAAACACCGGTATTCAGTTTGGAACGCCAAACGTATAGCCAGGATCGGGGGTAACCAGTAAATGACGCCCTGTCTTGAAATAAAAAATCTGACCCACCGTTTCGGCGGGCTCCAGGCCCTTACCGGTGTAAATATTACTTTGCAGAAAGGGGAAATCGCCGGCCTTATCGGTCCCAACGGCGCAGGGAAAACCACGGTCTTTAATTTGGTCAGCGGTTTTTATATTCCCACCCAGGGTGACATTATCGTAGACGGCGTTCGGATCAATGCGAAAAAGCCCCACGAGATCGCCGCCATGAAAATAGGCCGCACATTTCAGAATATCCGGCTCTGGAGCGAGATGACCGTTCTGGATAATATCCGCATTGCGGCGCATCACAATCTTGGTTACAATGCCGCCGATGCTTTTTTTCATACACCGCGTTATCTGAAACGTGAAAAAGAGATAGCTGAAAGTGCGCGGGAACTGCTGGATGTTTTTCATCTGGCAGACCTTGCAAATGAGTATCCAAAGAACCTGCCATACGGTGTACAGCGCCGTGTGGAAATTGCCCGCGCCCTGTCGCTGCAGCCGGATCTTCTTTTGCTTGATGAACCTGCCGCAGGGCTCAGCACTCCGGACATCGTCGGTCTTATCGATTACATTAACTGGATTCACGACAAATTTCATCTTACCATCTGGATGATTGAACATCAGATGGAAGTGATCATGACCGTGTGTCACAATATTGCCGTTCTTGATTTTGGCAGGGAAATTGCACGGGGAACGCCGGAAGAGATTCGTTCGGATCCGGTGGTAATCAAGGCATACCTTGGGGATGGGACGATATAATGGGGAAACATCATGCTGCTTGATGTAAAAGATTTAAAAGTCTCCTACGGAAATATCGAAGCCCTCCACGGTATTTCCTTTAACATTGATAAGGGCGAGATCGTCACCCTTATCGGCGCTAACGGCGCAGGTAAAACTTCTACGCTCATGGCCCTTGCCCGTCTGCCGCGTCCTGAGGCGCCCATAGTTACAGGTGGAGATATTTTTTATGAAGATAAAAGCATCCTTAAAACTGAACCGCACATATTGATACAAAAAAAGATGATGGTTCTGGTTCCCGAAGGCCGCCACATTTTTGGTAACCTCACGGTACATGAAAATCTTCAAATGGCCACATTCACGCACCGCCGCGATATTAACCGCAATGCCATTGTCGCCGAAATTGAAGACATGGTCTTTGAACTTTTTCCCCAGCTTGCCGACCGGCGTAAACAGCGCGGTGAACTTTTAAGCGGCGGCGAACAGCAGATGCTTGCCGTAGGCCGCGCCCTTATGACCGGCAGTGATTTTATTTTGCTGGACGAGCCAAGTATGGGCCTTGCCCCCAAATTGATGTACGAAATGTTCCGCGCCTTAAGGCAGTTGAATTCCATAAAGCACATCACAATTTTAGTTGTGGAACAAAATGCAAAAGTTGCCCTGGAATTTGCAAGCCGCGGATATGTGCTTAAAACCGGTGAGATAATCGCATCAGGCAGTTCTGCTGAGCTCATGGCAAACCATGATGTGAAAAAAGCTTATCTGGGCGGATAAGAAAAAGCGTATCTATTTTCCCTAAATCCTTCCCAGCCTTTTTTCGGCTTCGTATGTGCTGATCCCCTTACGCGCGGCCCAGTCTGCAAGTTGATCATCGCCGAGGCGGCCGACGCCGAAATAATAGGCGGCGGGACTGGCAAGGTACAGGCCGCAGACTGAGGCGGCGGGGATTATCATGCCTGAATCGGTGAGCTTTAGGCCGCAGCGTTCACGCGCCCCGAGCAGGTTAAAGGCAATTTCCTTGTCACGGTGATCGGGGCAGGCGGGATAGCCAAAGGCGGGCCGTATGCCGGCCTGTGCGCCGCCCCGCCATTCCTGCTGCACCCGCAGGTGGGCTTCTTCAGAAAAGGCTTCGGCGAGGGTGTTGGCAAGGCTTGCAAGGAGTATCGCGCCGTAATCATCGTGTTTGGCCTTGTATTCTGCCGCCGCTTCCGTAAGGCCGAAACCGGCGCTGAGAGTAAAGAGGCCAATCCAGTCGCCCTGCGGCAGGACCAAATCGGCAAGGCAGGGGTTAGGGCCGCCGGCCCGCTTCCGCTCCTGGTTACGGGGAAAACAAAAACGGGCAATTTCCGTATCAGGAGCCCCGGGATCGCATATAATGATATCGTCATTTTCTGAATAAGCGGGATAAAAGCCTATGACGCCCTGTAAGGTAAGGAGGCCCTCAGCGGAAATCCGGTCCAGAAGGGCATGGGCGTCCTCCATCAGCTTGTTTTGCGCCTCCCGGCGCTTCTTCTGTTCTACACCGGTGTAGGCCAGAGGATAGGTTTCCCCGGCAAGATCCCAGGTTTGCAAAAACGAAGCCCAGTCAATATGAGGAACAACCCGCTCCACCGGATAATCCTTCAACTCGATTGTATCTTTTATTTTAGGTTCTATCGGTATGTAAGATACCATTGGAATCTTATTTTTTCTGGCATCGGCCAGGGGCAGGAGTTCAGAAAAGCGCAATATTTTTTCGTGCCGCTGAACCGCCTCTCCGTACACTGTTTCGAGCGTTTCGAGAAATTTGGGCCGTTCGGTATCAGAAAGCAGGGCCCGGACTGTTTCCGCCGAACGTCCCGCATCGGAAACATAGACCACCGGACCGGAATATTCCGGGGCAATTCTGACGGCGGTATGGGCGGTGCTTGCCGCGGCCCCTCCGACAATCAGGGGGATTTTCAGGCCGCGGGTTTCCATCTCGCGGGCGGTGTGCACCATCTCATCAAGGGAAGGGCTGATAAGCCCCGAAAGGCCGATGATGTCAACTTTTTTTTCAATGGCGGTTTCTATTATTTTTTCCGACGGGGTCATAATCCCCAGGTCGATAATTTCACAGCCGTTGCAGCCGAGCACCACCCCCACAATATTTTTGCCGATATCATGAACATCGCCCTTTACCGTGGCGAGCAGAACTTTTGGGGCGTTAGATTGATCAGATGCCGGCCGGGTTTTTTCCTGTTCGATAAAAGGCTCCAGAACTGCCACGGCTTTCTTCATCACCCGTGCGCTGCGGATCACCTGCGGAAGAAACATCTGCCCTTTTCCAAACAGATTCCCCACTTCTTTCATACCGTTCATAAGCGGGCCTTCAACAATGCGGAGGGATCTGTCAAATTTTTCCCGCAGTTCCAGCACATCCGCTTCGATAAAATCATCAATACCTTTTACCATTGCGTGGATAACGCGATCCTCAACAGGGAGATTTCGCCAATCTTTAGAAGGTGGAAGGTGGAGGGCGGAGGGCGGGGTATTGGCGCGGGAATGCAATTGTTCCGCTATCGCAAGCAGGCGATCGACGGTAGCGCGGCAGAATATCACATCTTCTACGGCGGATCTGAGGGCCGGGTCCGGTTCATCATACGCAAGCTGCGCCGCGGGGTTTACGATAGCCATGGTGAGGCCCGCCGCAATGGCGTGTTTAAGAAACACCGCGTGCATGGCTTCCCGAACGGCCTCATTCCCCCTGAAACTAAATGAAAGATTGGAAATGCCGCCGGAAATTTGCGCGCCGGGACAGTGTTCCTTTATCCAGGCGCAGGCATTGATAAAATCCAGGGCATATTTATCATGCTCGGGAATGCCGGTGGCAATGGTGAGTACATTGGGATCAAAAATAATGTCTTCCGGCGGGAGCAGACGGATCAGGAGATCCCAGGAACGTTTTGCTACTTCAATTTTCCGCTCATAACTTGCAGCCTGGCCGTTTTCATCAATAAGCATCACCACAACGGCGGCGCCGTAAGCGTGAGCAAGCGCAGCGCGGCGGAGGAATTCTTCTTCCCCCTCTTTAAGGCTGATGGAATTGACCAGCGATTTTCCCTGAACGCATTTGAGTCCCGCTTCGATCACGTTCCAGCGGGAACTGTCGATCATAATGGGAACGCGGGCAATATCGGGATCGGAAAGGGCAAGGTTCAAAAATGAAGTCATGGCGTTTTCCGCATCAAGCAGGGCGTCATCCATACAGACATTGATTATTGAGGCGCCGTTTTCTATCATTTGGCGGGCAATTCCCATCGCCTCGGTGTATTTTTCCTCTTTGATAAGCGTAAGAAATTTTTTGCTTCCGGCAACATTGGTCCGTTCGCCGATTTTGATGAACGTATCTGCGATGCATAGCGGTTCAAGTCCGGCAAGGAATGTGCCGCGGCGGGCAGACGGGATTTTTCGGGGCGGGTATCTTTTTGCCTTTTCGGCAATGACGGCGATGTGAGCAGGGGTCGTGCCGCAGCAGCCCCCGACGATGTTGACGAGCCCTTCACTCAGGTATTCTTCTATATAAACAGCCATTGATTCGGGTGTTTCGTCATACGCGCCGAACTGGTTGGGCATACCGGCATTTGGATAGGCGCTTACCATACAGGGGGCGGCGGCGGCGAGTTCCCGTACCGAAGCTTTTAGTTTTTCCGCGCCGAAAGAACAATTAAGCCCCACCGCCCAGGGCCGCGAATGAAGCACCGAAACGCAGAAGGCTTCCACGGTCTGCCCGGAAAGGAGCCTGCCTGCCGTGTCGGAAATGGTCGCAGAAAGGATCAGCGGGATATCAATGTTCCGCTCCTTAAGCAGTGTATTGATGGCGAAGGCGGCGGCCTTGGCATTGAGGGTATCGTAGAGCGTTTCCGCAAGCAGTATATCTGCGCCGCCGTCAAGGAGCCCCCGGACATTGTCGTAATAGGCCGCGGTCAGTTCATCCCAGGTAACGCCCCGCTTGCCGGGGTTGTCCATATCCGGAGACATACTGGCGCTTTTGGTAGTGGGCCCGATGCTTCCTGCCACAAAACGGGGTTTGTCCGCCGTGGAAAATTTGCCTGCCGCTTCCTTTGCAATGGACGCCGCAGCGCGGCTTATTTCATAGGACAGATTGGAGATATTGTAATCGGCAAGGGAGACCGCACTGGCGTTTAAGCTGCACGTCTCGATAATGTCTGCTCCGGCCTGTAAATAGGCTTCGTGAATGCCGGAAATGACAGCGGGCCTGGTGAGGCAGAGAATATCGTTACAGCCCAAAAGGGGCGTTTTATGGGCGGCAAAACGTTCTCCGCGATAATCCGCATCGGTTAACTTGCAGCTCTGTACCATGGTACCCATGGCCCCGTCAAGGACCAGGATACGTTCGGCGGCAATGGTGTTGAGTAATTTACGGATATTCATTATCGTATTATATTAACGAACGGTAATGGTTTCTACGGGTTATCAGGAGGTATCATTTTGAAAAAAACAACTTCCCTTCAAACACGATTTATTCTTGTTTTTACTATTTTTATTATTGTTCTCTGTACGATTATGTCAGTTTTGGCAATGCAGCGGACCACCGTAACATCATCAAAGGTTTCCGCCCGGGAAGGGGTTAACATTGTAAACAGGGCTTCCGCCATTGTCGACGGAGACAAGTTTGAAGCGCTGAGTAAGAGCCTCGACGCCGATGATCCCTACTACGAAAAGACACGGCTTGCACTGTTGTCTTTGAAAAATGACTTTGGGTGTCTCTATCTGTATACCATGGCCCCGTATCAGGGTGATGTGTATAATTTTATCATAGACGGCAGCGCCCCTCCCGATGATGAAGAAAATTTTTCGCCTATTGGTTCAACAGACAATATCAACGATTATGGCAATGCTTTCCAGAAAGCCATAGATACCAAATTAGTGCAATACAGCACTATCAATTATGAAGATGGATGGGGATGGCTGATATCGGTTTATAAACCAATTTTTAATTCTTCCGGTAAGTATGTCGGAATTATCGGCTGCGATTTTTCGGCAGAAGAACTTCACAATACAATCGTGAACGAAACGATTCAGCAAATTATAATTGCAGTGGTCTTTATCATCGCAGGCGTTGCCCTGATGATTTTTTTCCTGCGGCCAATGTTCATCCGCATTAAGGCGGTGGGCAATATTCTAAAGGAAATTTCCGACGGCGAAGGCGACCTTACCAAACGAATCACAATTAACAAGAACGATGAAATCGGGGCGATGGCACAATATTTTAACCTCTCCCTGGACAAGATAAAAAGCCTCGTTGTTGCCATAAAGAGCCAGAGCGCCATACTTTCCGACATCGGCAGCGAGCTTGCTTCAAATATGAACCAGACTGCCGCGGCAATCAACGAAATTACCGCCAACATTCAGAGCATTAAAGGCCAGGCAATAAATCAATCCGCATCGGTGACCGAGACCAGCGCCACTATGGAGCAGGTAACAATCAATATTGATAAACTGAACACCCATGTTGAGGAGCAGAGCGGCAGCGTGGCACAGTCGTCATCGGCAATTGAAGAAATGCTGGCAAATATTCAAAGCGTAACCCAGACCCTTGTCCGGAATGCGGAAAATGTACAGGAACTTATTAATGCATCGGAAACAGGCAGAAACGGGCTTCAGACCGTTTCGCAGGACATACAGGAAATTGCCAGGGAATCCGAGGGGCTTTTGGAGATCAACTCGGTAATGCAGAACATTGCAAGCCAGACAAACCTTTTGTCGATGAACGCCGCCATTGAAGCGGCCCATGCGGGGGAGGCGGGCAGAGGCTTCGCAGTCGTGGCAGATGAAATCAGAAAACTTGCATCGTCATCCGGCGAACAGTCAAAGATCATTTCAGCCGTTTTAAAAAAAATAAAAGAAGCTATCGACAAGATAAAAAATTCCGCCGATACGGTGCTGGCAAAATTTGAATCCATTGACGGCGGCGTCAGAACCGTCTCGGATCAGGAAGCGAATATCCGTAACGCAATGGAAGAACAGGGCGAAGGCAGCAAGCAGATCCTTGAGGCTATCGGCAAGCTCAACGATATTACCCAGCTGGTTAAACAGAGCTCCCAGGAAATGCTTGAAGGCAGCCGCGAAGTTATTCACGAAAGCAAAAACCTCGGTATGGTTACCGAGCAAATTACCCGCGGGGTAAACGAAATGGCCACAGGCGCAGATGAGATAAACTCCGCAGTCAGCCGCGTAAACGAAATCAGCGTAAGCAATAAAGACCACATCGCTTCATTGGTGACGGAGGTTTCCAGGTTTAAAGTGGAGTGATGATGAAAACGGCGGACAAGGGGTATTGCATTGGTTCACAAGGTATAATCTTGAGAGAAACTTAATTATTCAAGGAGTATTATATGGCTGAATTTTTTAATCCCTATACGGCGCCTAAAGGGCCGGTAAAAATGAGCGGCGGTGAAGAGTACCTTCCTGCAGCAAAACCCGGCCCGGTTGTACAGAAAGGGGAATTTATCTTTGCCGCAATCGGCCTTGATCACAATCATATTGGGGCGATGGTTAAAGAACTGTGCAATGTCGGCGGCGTTTGCAAGTGGGTTTTCGATCCTGACAGCGAAAAAGTGGAGCGCTTTTTAAAGGGAAATCCTGATACCAAAGCTGCGCGCAGTGAAGCAGAAATTTTTGACGATAAAACCGTAAAAATGGTCGCAGGCGCCTGCATTACCTCGAAGCGGGCCGATTTGGGCCTGCGGGTTTTAAGCGCCGGTAAAGATTATTTTACCGATAAAGCGCCGCTGACTTCGCTTGAGCAGCTTACCGCAGTAAAGGCCAAAGTCAAAGAAACCGGCCTTAAATATATGTGTTACTTTGGCGAGCGCATCCATTCGGAAAGCGCCAATTTTGCCGGTTATCTGGTACAGTCAGGGGCAATAGGCAGGGTGATTCAGGTTTTGGGCCTTGGCCCCCACTATCTGCTTGAAGAAACACGGCCGGCCTGGTTTTTCGAGCGTGAATATTTTGGCGGTATTCTCTGCGACATCGGCAGTCACCAGATTGAGCAGTTTCTGTTTTATTCGGGGAATGAAAATGCCGCGCTGGCGCGATCAAACATTGCTAATTTTGCCCATCCAAAGTATCCCACTTTTGAAGATTACGGGGATGCAATGCATATCGGGGAAAATGGCGCCGTTCATTATTTCCGTGTAGATTGGTTTAACCCGCCCCAGGCAGTTAATATTCAAGGCGGCGGACAAATTATTCTTGGCACAAAGGGTTTTATAGACCGGCGGCGTATGTTTGATCCTGAAACCGGTAAGAGTAAAGGTGAGCTGTTTCTTGCAAACGATCAGGGCGAAGTTGGGTTTGAAATTGCCGGTAAAGTCGGCTTTCCGTTCTTTGGAGAACTGGTGCTGGATGTTTTAAACCGTACCGAAAAAGCCATGACGCAGGACCATATGTTTAAGGCTGCGGAACTTGCGGTGGCGGCACAGGCTAAAGCAGTTAAAATTGCTGATTGTACAAAGTAACCGGTTTTGCATACATAGACTAATAAAGCCTTGCAGCAGGGTACGGTTTTCACGATCGGACCCCTGCTGCATACGGCGTAAATCGTTATTCTTCCTGCAGTTTCTCTGGTACTTCTTCTTTCTCCCTCGGCAGAACCAGATTAAGAATAATACCGATAATCGCGGCGAACGCAATCGAAGTCAACAGGGGGTATTCACTTCCCGGTAACTGAAATACCGATCCGCCGCAGCCAAGAATGAAGATCACCGAAGCGATAATCAAATTGCGCGTTTTATCAAAATCTACTTTGTTGACAACCAACTGCTTCAAACCATTTACGGCGATGGTTCCGTACAGGAGTATGCACAGGCCGCCCAATACATGGGCGGGAATCGTCTGTAATACGCCGCCGAGTTTTCCAAAGATTGATAAAATAACTGCCAATGCGCCGGAGAAGATAAACACAAACACCGAATAAACTTTTGTTGTCGCCATTACACCAAGGCTTTCACCGTAGGTGGTATTTGAAACCGAACCAAAGATACCGGCAACACCGGTAGCAAGTCCGTCGCCAAGAATAGTCCGGTGAAGGCCGGGATCTTTTACAACATCCCGGTTAATAATCTGTCCGGTAACAATGGTGTGGCCAATGTGTTCGCAAATAGTTGCAAAAGATACCAGGGCAAAAACAAGAATAGTTGTACCGTTAAATTTTGGTACTATAAAAACAGGGAGATTTACGATGGGAGCTGCGGCAATTGCCGAATAATCTACACGGCCAAAAATAGCAGATAACGCATATCCGCCGGCCAGGCCAATGACAATGCTGATACTCGAAATAAATTTATTGGGAATAAACATTGCGATAATGGTGATTGCCAGCGTAGCAAGGGCCAATAACATAGCGATAAAATCACCGCCCTCGGAAGCGCCTGACATACCAATTGCAGTACCGGCCAAAGAAAGACCAATCACCGCGACAACAGGCCCTATAACGACGGGCGGGAGGACCTTATTGATCCATCCCGATCCTGCCCTCCAGACAATGATGGATACTACCGTATAAAATATTGCCGATACTATTGCTCCGCCGGCCAGATATTCTTTACCGTACGTTTGCAGGACCATTATTCCGCATCCGATAAAGGCAAACGAGGAGCCGACAAAGTTCGGAACTTTGAACTTTGTAATAACCAAATACAGTAATGTACCTATACCCGCAGAAAACAAGGCATATAACGGGTTTATCCCGACTAACATCGGGACCAGAATAGTCGCGCCAAAACATGCAAGCAGGTGCTGCAAACCGTAAAATAATGATTTAGCGACGGGAGGCCTTTCTTCAACGTCATAAATCGGCTTCATAAATTCTCCTTATGTTAATTCTATTTGGTATACTGATTTATTATTTTGAACATGCTGCCAAATGTGGTTGTATCCCCGTCAAGGATATCCAGGACGCCGTCATTCAGTTTATAATACAGGACTTCATCACTGGACTGAATTGAATTAAGGAGTGTCCATTCCAAATGTACAATTATAGTATCTTCATTGTACCAAAATGTGCCTGCATATTCAATATCGGGATTTTTATGATATTTAAAGTAGTCTCTATCAAACATTAGCTGGTACTTTTCATCATTTGTTTTCCATACGCCTTCCAATATTTTTGGATTCTCTTTGGACCAGGCGAGAAAGGTTTTGGCTCTGGTTATGGCATTGGCGATTTCGCTGATTTCCGCCGGATCGGTTATTTCACTGACAAATAACCGTATGGTATCTGTAAGCTCATAATCAATAAAATAATATTTCCCTTCTTCCAGGGTACAGGTAAGGGCTGCAATGTCAGTTGTCAGGAATGTTTTTTGATATCTGATTTGTATTTCATAGACGCCTGCCGGATTTATTACTCCATTGCTTCCGTTTGTTCCAACTTTTTCTATGGTTATTCCTTCTTTTGTTTTTAAGTAGCTGTGTTGTTCTATTGGAATTTCCGGATTAATTCCGCTGATTAATGGTTCCATTCCTTTGGCGCCATTCAGAGCGCCGGTCGAAGCAGGTGTTCCGGTGGAAGCGCAGCCAATAAATAACAAAATTAACAATAAACCGGATATAATACATTTTAAGCTTTTCATTGTAGTATTCTATTATGGTATACCCGGTATTGTCAATTGATATATTTTTCATGCAATGTTTTTACTGACGGGTAAAGCTGGTAACAAATTGTTCAGGGTCTAATTTTATACGGCCTTCCCGGTCATAAATGTACTTCCGGGCAAATCCGTTTGCCAGCTTCAGACTATTTCTTTTCTGGGCATCCGTGAAGGAAAACTTTGTTGTCAGGCTTACATCCTTTGTTGCTCCGGATGGATTTTTCAGAGACAGCTTTATACTTACCGTGTCCTTGTTAACCGTGTAAGTGCCGGTTCCCGTATACGTTGACTGAATATCCACAGCGTTTGAACGCCGGTAGAAACCGCCGCCGGTCATTCCCCGGTTGGTTTCAAATTTTACGTCTACCGTTGTGTCGGTTATTGTATACTCATGGACGACGACAGTGCCGTTTGTCCGCAGTTGAAAGACAATGGTTTTATTGTCGTTAATCCAGGTGCCTACTACCGGAACTGAGGCGTTCGTTTCCGAAGGATACGTTGAAGGTCTTGCTTGAGAAGCGCTGGCGGCTCTGCGGCGGGCTTCTTCTGCGGCATTCTGTGCTCTTTGAGCGGCTTCCAGCGCTCTTTGGGCCGCCAATCGCGCTTCCTCTGCCGCACGCAGGGCTTCTTCGGTCTCACGGGCTTCCTCGGCCTGACGGGCCTTTTCTGCGGCAAACCGGGCTTCGTCCGCGGCAAGCTGGGCTTCTTCGGCGGCAAGCTGGGCTTCTTTGGATTGAGGAGCTTTTTCTGCGGCTAACCGGGCTTCATCTGCGGCGCGCTGCGCTTCTTCGGCTGAAAGCTCCGCTTCTTCGGCGGCCTGCCGTGCTTCTTCGGCTAAACGGGCTTCTTCTTCCAGACGGGCCTGTTCCATCGCGGCAATACGTTCACGTTCTGCTTTGCTGGTACACCCCGAACATCCTGAGCATCCGGCGAATATAGTAAAGGTAATCAACATTATAAGGGCGAAAATACCAAATTTTTTCATGCGATTCTCCACGAATTGGGTTTTATTAAATATTCTATTAATAGCAGGACATTGTCAAGGGAATATTGACGTTTTTTCATATTTTTGTCACGATCTTTTAGAGGAAAAAATGGATATATGGCACGAGACATTTCCCGTCCGCTTTGGTGATACCGATCGTTCTGACCGCTTAACATTGGCATCGATTTTCAACTATTTTCAGGAGGCGGCAATTAACAATGCCGAGGCGCTGGGGGTGGGCAGGGACTTAATGGCGAGGACCAGGCAGGTCTGGATACTGTCCCGAATGTCGGTTCAGGTGGATCGCCGGCCCAAATACCGGGAAGAGATCACCGTCCGAAGCTGGCCCCGGGGCTGGGAAAAACTTTATGCTCTGCGGGATTATGATATCCGCGACGCTTCTTTTACCCCGGTTGTCCGGAGCCGAAGCAACTGGCTCATCATCGACATTGATAAACGCCGTCCCCTGCGCCCCCAGTCGGCTATGGAAAGCCTCCCCCTGAACGAGGGCATAGACGCCCTGCCTTCAGGCGCTTTGAGCCTTGAAATCCGCGGGGGCCTGGAAAAACTGCGGGAGCGAAAGGCCGCATATTCGGACGTGGATTACAACGGGCACGTCAATAACGTCCGGTATATCCAGTGGATTCAGGATACCCTGGAGCCGGAATTGCTTGAGACTGCGGGACGTATGCGGATGGATATTAACTACCTCAGCGAAATTAAACCCGGTGAAACGACGGAGATCTGGAGAGTACCCATTACACCGGATGGATCTGCGCCGGACAGCGCATCCGCGGCATTTGCCTTTGAAGGCCGTAAAGAATCGCAGGCTGCGTTTCGCGCGGAACTGCGGCTGTGGAATGATTGACGTATAAACAAAGTATATACATCAAAATTTATCCTACTCGCGGAAAACTGCATCACCGAGGGCCCGCACAAAATCGCTTATGTCAGGAGTAGACAGGGATTTAACCGGAAAAGTACGGCGCAGTATGCCGGTCCCCTGTTCCTCGTCAATAAGTTCACAATTCATTGCAAGGCTTCCGGCGGAAACTGCGCCGCTCATGGTTATGGTAAGGGTGAAGCGCGCCGGTGCTGCCGCAGCAGCTTTAGTTGCAGCAAAACCGGATTTTTTCAGCAGGCGCGCGATCTTTTTTTCGATCCGCAGCGGGGCGGCAGAATTTGCATCGGCATTTTCAAAACGGAGATTTGCAGGGATACTAATCCCCTGCTGACGCGGAGAGCCTCTGTTGATCGTAAAAAGCCGTTCAGCCGCTTCCGCCCTGATTTCCCTTTTTCCGTGCTTCGCAAATTCCTCGTAACATTTGGAAACCATTTCCCGTTCCCAAAGGGAATCAAACCCTTCCAGGGCGGCGGCGATACGGTTTTCATTTTTTAAAAGGATCCCCTCCTCAAGATCATAGGAAGGCGCTGCCTGCGGGATGAGGGTGGATTCAAAATTACGCGCACGGTTGAGATAGGTGATCGCGCGGCGGGGATAACTTTCAAATGCGTTGTAATACTGGATGAAGGAATCCAGATGAGGACCGCCGCCTTCGTAAATTTCAACGCCGTAAGCGTCTCCTGCGGCGAGGCTGTATTTTTGATACAGATGACGGTTAACCGTATATTTAAACCGGTAAGAAATTTTCCTGAACAGCGATTGGATTTTTTCTCCGGGCCTTCCATAGGTCATAAACTGTTCCACTCCGGCAAGGCCTTTGTAGGTCTTGCAGAGTATTTCGTGTATGTCCCTTTTATAACGCACCGGATCGATCCCATAGTTGAGCATCCATGAAAGATCCCCTGCTTTAAGGCAGTCTTCCGCATAAAGCCGCGCCTCTTCAAGACGGCCTGAGATCTGGTAAATCTGGGCCAGGTTCATTTTTGAAAGCGGAGCGGTATCTATTTCATACGCTGTCTCGTAATCCGAAAGGGCCCGGCTAAACTCCATACGGCGGAGGTAAAGTTCTCCGCGGGCAAGCCGGCCGGAGGCGCGGTTTTGGGAATTCAGGGAGGCGTTGGTTTCGTTCATGGCAAGATCATAATGATAGAAACGGCTTTCCAAAATTGAAAGGTTGTAATGGGCCACTGCGGTAAAGATCCGATCTCCTACCGCCTCCCCTGCATCAATGGCTCTGCCGTACCAGATTTTCCCTTCGTTGTAGCGGTACATATCCGAGTAGAGGGTCCCCAGGGTCATGGCAAAATCCGTGTCATCGCCGAAACGTTCAATGGCGGCGGTGAGGAGCCTGACTCCGTCGCCGAGGCGGTGCACCTTGTAATACATCCAGCCCAGATTGCCTATGGCTTCCCGGTTATCAGGATCGGCGTCAAGCAGCCGTTCCAGATAATCAACGGAAACGGCGTCGCGGTTAAGGTAAGCGGCGGTTCGGGAAAGCCGGAAAAGGATGTCAGGATCATCCGGCAAAATTTGTTCTGCCTTGCGGTATTCATCCCAGGCCAGGCCGTAGAGCCCGCGGCTGTAATAAAGATTTGCCAGCGTCCACGGGAAACGGTAGTCCCAGGGGAAAAGTTCATTCCCGCGGGAAAAGAGCGCAATGGCCCGTTCCCAGTTTTCTGCGTTCATCGCATCCATGGCGTTATCGAAAAGGGCTTCTTCATCTTCCATCAGTTGGGACGGCGGATCATTTTGCGCTTCGGTTCCCGAACTTCCAAGGGCAAGAAAAATGATAAGCAGCAGCAGTGTCCCGGCCTTTTTTGCGCGGCCCGGACCCAAAACAAGCGCCAGCGGCGGTAAAATCCACGCAAGGAACCGTCTGCCGGGAGCCGCCGCCCCCGTATAGGCCGCCTGAAAGGCCCGATAGTTTGCTCTCTGCGCGGCAAGATTTTCATCAGTGTAATCCGGGGCAAAACGCGCCGCCGCCGCTCCCTGATAAAGGGTATACGTTCCGGCAATATGCGCCGCAAGTTTCCGCGCCCATTCCGCTTCACTCAATGCCCCGCCGGCGGCCTTAAAAGAGGCTTTGCGAAAACCTGCCAGGGCAAGCCGGCGCTGCGCATGGTTCCACAGCAGAATCGCCTTTTTACGTTTTTTGGTGCAGAGCAGAAAGGCAAAAAGAAAGCCGCAGCGTATAATTAAAAAAGCTGCGATCAGAATGATGCAAAGCAGGGGCAGCCAATATCGTTTGACAAGTTCGGCGGCATTTTTTGCCATGCCGGCAATTACCGATGAAGGGGCCGCGGCATCCTTCCCCTGCCTGGGACGCAGACGGGAATGATTATCCAGAATCTCCTTCATCAGCCGTTCAAATACTTCCTGGGGAACCCCGGATGAAAAACGGAATTCCTCACCTTCGGCAAGCTGCTGCGAGGTAGGATCGTATTCAATCCAGCCGTAACCGGGAAAGGGAACTTCCACCCAGGCATGGGCCATATCGGAACGGACCGGGTAATAATCAAAGGTGTTGGTTTGCGGATCAAGAAAAAAACCTGCCGCAACACGCGCGGGAATTCCGAGTGAACGCAGGAGCAGGGTGCAGGCAAACGCATAATAAGAACAATAACCCTTCTTTGACTGAAAAAGAAAAAACGACAGCTGATCGCCGTCAGGGGCGATCCCCGGTTTAAGGCTGTACCGGTATTCCCCAAATTTTAACCTGTCATGAATTGCCTGAACCTTGTCACCGTAATTATCGAGTCCGCGGGTTATTTCCCTGGCGTAGGCCTGTATACGTTCATCGCCGCCGTATTCGGTGTAGATGCGGTACTCCTCCGCGCTGAGGCCAAGACTTTCCGCGCCGGGGGGCCAGTCTGCCGCATCACTAAGTTCAAAGGGCATGGCATCGCTGGTTCTGCTCTGAACCGCATACGCTGAATTGAAAGAGGAGGCGTCCCAGTTTTCAAAAGGGATTACCTCCAGAGGATCGTTCATGCCGATAAAAGCGGCGGCGTCAAAATTGACCAGAAAATATTCCTGATTTGTCAACCGTGATAATTTAACGGGTGGCAAAATATTTTTATCATCCAAACGCACAGGACCGTCAGGCAGCTTTTGGGGATGGTTTTTTTCATCGAGCCCTTCCAGCCGATAGAAACCCTGTTTGCGGCTGTACCCGGAAAGTACCGAACGGCGGAGCAATATATGATCATCATCAGAATCTTTTTTTACGATAAGGACCAGATCATCATTCATGCTGATTTCACTGTCCAGCCGCAGGAATTGTGAAAAATCGAAACTGAAAAGTTTGGGTTCAAGAAGCCCGCCGCCTTTTTCAACTGCCCGTTCCTGTACCGGGCGTAAAAAAAGAAATCCTCCGATAAAGATCAAAAACAGTATAAGCGCCGCCGCCGGAATCGTTTCTCTTTTACGCAGGTGTAATTCCGGCGGCAGAGACAACATGAGGGCGATTGCCTGAAAAAAAACGATCGCGGCAAAAAGGGAAATCATCACCACCGGCCAGCGGTAAAGGATTATGTCCGCAGTACGGGCTATGCTGAACACTACCAGCAGCAGGGCTGCATCGGCAACGATACTGCCGCGCAGAAACTGCCGGGACCTGACCGAAAAATAAGTAGTTGCCGCCGCCCAATAAAAAGGAAGCATAGCGACAAAATTATTCCGGTCAAGGTTAAGGAGCAGTGAATCCAGAACTACCGCCGTATATCCCGCATGGTTCGGAATAAAAAAACGCGGCAGGCTGATGAGAAACCGTGTTACCCACGGAATAAGGGCCATGCTCACCAGCGCTGGTAACGGTTTAAGCCCAAAACGGGTCAGCACCGCCGCCGCGGCAAATGCGGCGAACAGTGAAGCGGTAAACACCGGAGTATCGGCAAGATCGCCGGCGAGCAGTCTGAACTGGCAAAGGATTGCAAAAAGGGAGACCGACCGGAGAAGGATGGCGGCAGGCTGTCCCGCTGAAAGCGGGCGCCCTTTTTGGCTATCGGGAAAAATGCCGGACATTACCGTATTTTAATCTACAAAGGCCTTTTTCAGGAAGGGGAGATCCAGTTCCGGGTAAACCGGGAAACGGTCCAATAGTTTTTTGACCCGGTCTATCGCCTCAGTCTTAGCTGCGGGATTAACAATATATTTTGCCTTGCTTTTTTTTGCCGCATCCTTTGGGTCAGGCGCCTGAGTCGTCCCTTTCAACACGAGCGCGATAATGTTCCCAAGCTCTTCCATTTCCGCTTTCCCCATACCCAGCGTGGTAGTCGCCGCTGTCCCGATACGAAGCCCCGATGTGTACCAGGGACCGTTGGGATCAAAGGGCAGACTGTTCCGGTTAAGGGTGATGTGACATTCGTGGAGGCTGCTCTCCGCCTGCCGCCCGGTAATTCCGAGACTGCGGACATTGACCAGCAGCAGATGGTTATCGCTGCCGCCGGTTAAAACTTCAAGGCCGTTTTTGACGCACGAAGCGGCAAGCGCCCGGCAGTTGTCAACGATACGCTGCGCGTATTGGCGGAACTCAGGTTTCGCCGCTTCCCGGAACGCGACCGCTTTTGCGGCGATAACGTGGGGCAGCGGGCCGCCCATCGTGAGCGGGCAGCCCTTATCAAGCGCTTCGGCAAATTCTTTTTTTGCAAGCACGAGGCCTGCACGCGGTCCGCGGAGCGTTTTATGGGTAGTGCTGGTCACGACATCGGCCCAGGGTACAGGATCGTATTCCCCGGTAAAAACCTTACCCGCCACCAGCCCCGCAAAATGAGCCATGTCCACCATGAACACCGCCCCAACCTTATCGGCAATTTCCCGCAGCCGTTTAAAGTTGATCTTCCGGGGATACGCCGAATACCCTGCCAGCAGGATAAAGGGCTTTACTTCGAGAGCCTGTTTTTCAATTTGATCGTAATCCAAAAGCCCCGTCTCTTTTGAAACGGTGTACCCGTGAACATCAAACATGCGGCCGGAAACATTGTGCCGGTACCCGTGGGTCAGGTGACCGCCGGAATAGTAGTCATGCCCCAAAAGCTTTTGGTTCCCCAGACTGGTTTTTAGTTCGTTCCACTGGGCGTCAGTAAGTTTATACAGGTTCGTCTCGCCGAATTTTTCAAGAAGCGGCGCTTCGATGCGGGTGGAAAGAATTGCCCAATAGGCCAGCATATTGGCGTCGGCCCCGCAGTGGGGCTGCACATTGGCATATTCTGCGCCGAACAGTTTGCAGGCCTCACCGGCGGCAAGCGATTCGATCGCATCGACATTTTCATTGCCCGCATAAAAACGATGGCCGGGCATTCCCTCGGCGTATTTGTCGGTTAAGAGGTTCCCCATGGCAAGCTGTACCGCCATGGAACAATAGTTTTCGCTGGCAATCAGCTTGACCCGCTTCCGCTGGTTTTCAAGTTCCCTGACGATGGACGCAGGAATCTCCGGCGCCGACCCGGCCGTTTCCTGCAAATTACAAAGATATGCCAAAAGGCCCGTATTAATGTTATCCGCACTTGTGGCGGCAAGATATTCTGCGACAGGATTCTTTATCATGAAAAACTCCGGCTTGGGGTAAGATTGATTTAATATTACCCTAAAAAACCAAATTATAACAAGGTACCTGGTACCAAATTATCGTTAGATACGCTACACTACGAAAAAGAAGCATCTCAAGGAGACCTTAAAGGAGTACCTCTATGCAGAAAGTTTATGATTTTTTAAAGAAGTGCACTACGTATTATTTAGCCACTGTCTCAGGCGATCAGCCCCGGGTCAGACCTTTCGGAACCATCGATTTTTTCGAAGGCAGGCTTTATTTCCAGACCGGAAAAACCAAGGAAGTTTCAAAACAGATCGCCAAGAATCCCAAAATCGAAATCAGCGCCTTTGACGGTGAAAAGTGGCTGCGCCTGGCCGCCGTCGCCGTCGAGGACGACCGCATCGCAGCCAGGCAGCACATGCTGGACGCTTACCCCGGTCTTAAAGACCGCTACGCCGCCGATGACGGCAATACCCAGGTCTTTTACCTTAAAGATGCTACCGCCGTGATTAATTCATTTACCGTTGCAAGCGAAACGATCAAGTTTTAAAAAAGGATATTATTTTACTGTCAAATAATCCTGTTCCATGGCGCGAATAGCCTTATAAAGTGCTTCATTGACCGGAGTCGGTATGCCATGCTTTTTCCCGTATTCCATCACGGTACGACCGAAAATTTCCACCTCGGTCTTTCTGCACGCAAGCACATCCTGACACATTGAGGTGCTGCCTGCGTCGTCAAGAAGGGTCACGGTTTTGTACCATTGTTCGATGTCGCCTGAGTTAAGGTTGATACCTTCCGCTTCTGAAATGGCAATCACTTCCCGCATGGCGCTTTCCAGCATATCCATCGCTTCGGGAACTGCGGCGGGCAGACCTTTTTTAAAAGCGCTGTAGGGCAGGCGGAGCAGCGCCGACGTTTGATTGACTCCCACGTTGATCATGAACTTGTACCAAAACGTACGTTTCATATCCCGCCGGTGATATTCAAAAGGCAGGCCTGCGCGGGTAAAAAATTCCGCAATCTTTTGATCCCGCTCCGTGTCCCTGCCGTCAGCATCGCCAAAGTTGATGGTTCCCCTGCGGGAAAAAATAACCCTGTTTTCCAGGCGCTGAGCATCAGTACCGATGATCATTGCCAGCGGCAGCTTTTCCCTGCCGTAGACTTTGCCGATGATGTCTTCACTGGAGATGCCGTTCAGCAGGGAAATGATAATTGTTTCGCTGCCGGCATAAGGTTTTATATCGGCAATGATTTGCTGCAGATGATGGTACTTTGATGCGATGATGATAAGGTCAACCGGCGTGGTTCTTGTGGCAAAAGCTGCATTGGCGGCGGCGGTATCTGCAAAAATAACGTTAAAGCGCTCGCCGTTGATCCAAAGGCCGCTTTTCCGGTAATGTTTGAGCCGTTCGCCGCCGGCAAGGATAGCAACGCAATGAGGATCATAGCGGTACAGGGTTTCCGCCACGGTGAGTCCCACCGCGCCGGCGCCGGCGATTAAAACTGTTTTTATCGGGTTCACAATCATCTGTGTTTCTGTTTTACCGTTTCAACTACGTCGCGATTCCCAATTCTTCCACTTTTTTATTGCCGATGTCACGAAGGAGGTACTTCTGTATCTTGCCCGATGAAGTGAGGGGAAAGCCGTCAACAAAGAAAATGTATTTGGGGATCTTAAAGCGGCTGATTTGACCGCGGCAGAAATCGCGGACATCTTCTTCGGAAAGCGTAACATCGGGGTGGAGGATCACAAAGGCGCTGACTTCTTCGCCGTATTTTTTGCTGGCGACGCCTACCACCTGAACATCTTTGACGCCGGGCATGGTATACAGGTAATCTTCAATTTCCTTGGGGTACACATTTTCACCGCCGCGTATGATCATGTCTTTGATGCGGCCGGTGACGCGGAAAAAACCTTTCTCGTCTTTGACGCCGAGGTCACCGGAATGGAGCCAGCCTTTTTCGTCGATACATTTGGCGGTGTCCCCGGGCAGTTTGTAGTAGCCCTTCATCGTATTGTAGCCGCGGCAGCAGAATTCGCCGTGGGTACCGATGGGACATTCTTCGCCGGTATCGGGATTGCGTATCGTCACTTCTACGCCGGGCAGGGCACGGCCAACGGTTTCAACTTTTGCTTCGATGGTATCATCGTAACGGGTTTGGGTCATTACCGGGGAAGATTCGGTAAGGCCGTAGCAGATGGTGACTTCGGTCATGTGCATAAGATCGATAACCTGGCGCATCGCTTCAATGGTGCAGGGGGAACCTGCCATGATGCCGGTGCGCAGGCTTTTAAGATCAAACATCCTGAACATGGGATGATTAAGTTCGGCAATGAACATTGTCGGGACGCCGTAGACGGCGGTACACTTTTCTTTTTGTATTGTTGCCAGAACCAGCAGCGGGTCAAACCATTCGAGTATCGCCGCAGTGGAACCGTGGGTGATAATCGCCATCATCCCGAGCACAAGGCCGAAACAATGGAACAGCGGCACGGGCAGGCACACAATATCTTTTTCGCTCAAACGCTGGTTATCGCCGATGCCAAGGCCGTTGTTGAGTATGTTCCGGTGGGTAAGCATGACGCCCTTGGGGAAACCAGTGGTACCCGAGGTGTACTGCATATTCACCACATCATTGGTATCGCAGGAGGCTTCAATCGCGTGCAGTTCATCGTCGGGGGTATGTTTGCCCAAAAGGAGAATTTCCGACATACTGTAATAACCCCGGTGTTTCTGCTGACCCACATACACGACGTTTTTCAGCGATGGAAATTTTTCCGCTTTTAAATAACCGCGCTGACAGGTTTTAAGTTCCGGAACCAGCTCATTCACCATCGCGACATAATCGGAATCGCGCCAGCCGTCAATAACAAAAAGAGAAGCGAGATCGGACTGCTTCATAAGGAAGTCAAGCTCGTGGAGTTTGTACCCGGTATTTATTGTGACGAAAACCATCCCCGTCCGTGCGGCGGCAAAAAGCAGGGTGTTCCAGTCGGGCACATTGGTGGCCCAAATGCCGACGTGGTCTCCCTTTTTTAAACCGATGGCAAGCAGCCCTTTGGCAAGTTCATCTACCCGCTTGTCAAACTCGGCGTAGGTAAAACGGAGATCCCTGTCGGCATAGACAATAAAATCGTGGTCCGGCTGGGTTCGGGCTTTTTCCCGGAGGAGCGCCCCCAGGGTTGTTTCGAGTGTTTTGATCGTTTCCATTTTAGCCTCACGCAGGAGTATGAATTACTGCAAGAATACGTACAGGATTGGTATCGGCAGAAAGAACCCGGTGAGGTACAATCGAATCGTAATAAACTGAATCCCCCTGGTTAAGCGTGTGTGCATCCATGCCGTATTCCAGAGAAAGTTTTCCCGAAAGTACATAAATAAATTCTTCACCTTCGTGGGTGGATTTTTCCTGTTCTGCTTCCGGTTGAATATCAACGATAAAGGGCTCCATGTGGCGGCCGCCCTTGTCTGCGGCGAGGGCGTTAAAGTTAAGGCCCGGCCGGTTATGGGAAGAGGCTGCGGCATTGGGCGCATCGCCGGGCAATCCGGTGACAAAACGCGGCGCGGCGCCTGCTTCCCCTGCACGGGTAATTACCGGCCCCAATTCTTCATGATCATCCAGCAAAGTGCCAAGCCGGACACCAAGGGCCCGTGATATTTTAATAAGCGGGGCAAGGTCGGGGATATGCCCGTCTTCTTCGATGGTTCTGATAAGTTCAACGGGTAGTCCGCTCCGTTCCGCAAGGGTTTCCCTGCTGACTGAATATGTTTTCCGTAATTCTGCGATCCGTTCTCCGGGTGTATGCACAACAGCCATAAATCCTCCTAAAAGCTGATATTACACTTTATCAAAATCTGTCATCTTTCACAAGATATTGACTAAGTGAGATTTTTTGATAATTATATTG
>JAISJS010000003.1 GCA_031261385.1 Treponema sp. | reverse complement strand
TACATCACGGCGGGACAAAAGCGCTTCAATGATTTCACGCTGCCCTTTGCGAAATTGAGTATAACCAAAATACTTGCTTAAAACCTCCTCCAGCGCCGAGTCATCACCCATCGTTTTATCCCCCAACCCCCCAGGTTTTTCTAAACCCTTCTATTGCTGCGGCATCATAACCTGTCAGGTCGGCAATATCCCCAATGGCCAAGCCTTTTTCAAGGGCTTTCTTAATGATTTCCATTTTTTCCTGTTCTTTCCCCTGCTCTTTGCCCTCCGCAAACCGGTCTTCTTCCCGTGCCCACTGAGCCCATTCGGCCTTCTGACGGGCATCGGCCAGCGCACGGGCGTGATCGCTCATGCTTATTTCTTTCAGGGCATCCACCGCCCTCCGTATTTGCGGAAATTTTGCCGCCAGCATATTGAACTCCTCCAGTGTTTTGCACTTAAAAAATTGCAGCCAGGGCCATTCTTCGGTCCCATCCGCTTCTTTTGGTAACTTGGGCAACTCAATTATAATAATTTGGACCAAATCTGTAAACCGATCCCCCGTTTTCTCGTTTTCCAGAGAATAGGCATGTTGATAATGGGGTTCATCGTTTACCATGGTATGATCGCAGATTACAATGCTGATTACCCGGTTGAGCTGCCCATAGTTACCGCCCCGCTTGAGTTGTTCCCAAAGCATTTTTGCGAGATAATAGACTATCCGGTTGCGCATGTGCTTATCCCGCCGTGCCTGTATTTCAATATTAATGATCCGCCCGGTTTTATCGGTCATCTTGACATCGACGATACCCTGTTTGTCCTTTCGCCAAAACCGCTTGAGAAAAGGATCGGTAATAGTGAGCTGATCGATTTCCGATTCCGGTACCCTGAGGATGGCCCGTACCAACGCGGCGGTCAGTTCGCTGTTCCGCTGATCTCCCCAGATGTACTTGAACACAAAATCGAAGATTGGCGAAAGTAGTTCCTTGTTCATAGAAACCTCCACTTCTAGTATGCGTTCACCATGCATGGCGCTTTAATTGGAAGGGAATTTTTCCTAAATATTATTCCTTGAAAGTATTAAAACGGACTTCCTAAGCAGTACCGGGCATAAAATTGTTAGCATTCGTCCCCCCTCGGCGCAATGTCCTGTTATGCGCCGGGGGCGCTGTGCTATCTACCTTACGATTGTGTATTTTAGAATCGGAATATCTGGAGCCGTGTGATATGATGTAAGGGTATTTCCCGATGCAACACAACCTTCTACACGCCGCTCGTGTTCAGCATTGTCGTAAGTCAAAATGACGGTCTTTCCAAATGGACGAAGTGGGGGAGATTTTTAAGCAATTAAACCTCTATTTTCAGGATTTTATCCTCGACCAACTGCGCAAACTCCTGGAATACGAGACAAAAATCGAGAAAAGGCCCTAAGCTGTGCCAAAGTGGAGCAATTACCACCACCGGAAGCCGACTTCCTCCTCCCAGACGTTGTTCTTTATTCGGTACCTTCCTATAATAAGACCTAAGGGAGACGATTATGGGCGATTACCGGCGGATGGTGGATGCGGCGCAGAACAAGATTACCGGGTGGACGCCGTTGTACGAGCATATTGTATCGGCTAAGGTGCTGGAAGAAATCGCGGGGAACAAATTTTCCGGGCTGATAAACGGGGACGCCGGGGATGTCAACGAATATTTTAAACAGTACAACCATTTTTTTGAGGATCACGGCTATGACGCCATTCCCTTTGAATGCTGCATCACCAACATCCTGCCGGGAACCCATGCCCTGGCCGGCCACGAACCGGGTTCGATTCAAAACATGGATGATTTTAAAAAATACCCCTGGGAGGCGATTCCCGGCATATTCAAAGAAAAATTCTATCCCCTGTTCCAGGCTTTTCAGGATAACCTGCCTCCGGGCATGAAGGGGGTCGGCGGACCGGGGAACGGTGTCTTTGAAATCGTCCAGGATCTCACCGGCTTTGAGGCCCTCTGTATCATCAAATACGATGATGAGGAACTGTTTTCCCTGCTCTTTCAACGGGTAGGTGAAACCATGGAAACCATCTGGAAGGATGTGATCCGGCGTTTTGGGGACGCCTACTGTATCATGCGCTTTGGGGACGACCTGGGATACAAAACCAGCACCCTCCTGCCCCCGGATGATATCCGTAATCAGTGCTTCCCCGCCTACCGGAAGATAATCAACCTGGTACACGGGGCGGGGAAACCCTTTGCCCTCCATTCCTGCGGCTGCATTTTCAGCGTCATGGATGGGTTGATCGATCTGGGGATAAACGCCAAACATTCCAACGAGGATCAGATTGCCCCCTTTTCCCAATGGATCGATACCTACGGAAAACGGATCGCCTTTTTCGGCGGCATTGATACGGATCACCTGTGCCAATACGACGAAAAACAGATCACCGAACTGGTAACCGAAACCTGCGCCTATGCCTCAACCCGCTGCGGCTTTGCCCTGGGGTCGGGTAACTCTATTACCGACTATGTTCCGCCCGCGAGTTATCTGGCCATGATCCGGGCGGTCAGGGCGTTTCGGGGCGAGTGAAATATACCATATATATTGGTACACACGGGCGGCGGAGGGGCATTCCCGGCGTTCACCGCCCACCAGCCGGATGGCCGGGACAACCGAATAACCCCCGGTCAGGGCAAGGGTAAACTCAATAGGCGGGGTCAAAGAGGGCTTGCCCTTGCTGGATCGTCCCGGCGGTGTGGACGCTCAATACCTTGCGGACCGGGTATTCCCTCAGGGTAAAGATGTGTTCATCCGTGTAGGTTAGGTAGTCAGTTTGCTTCTTTCGTATAAGCC
>JAISJS010000392.1 GCA_031261385.1 Treponema sp. | reverse complement strand
AAGGTTTGTTTCCCCGGTGATGATGGTCTGTATCACCCGCCGGATACGCTGGTCCCGCAGGCGTTCTCCCAGGGCGTCCAGGTGGGTTTCCCGGGCTTCGATCATCTGTTGGCGGGCTTCCATAATATGCGTCATGGTTACGGTTTCGGTACTGTCCCTATCCAGTACCCGCATGGTAGCCCGGCTAAACAATGAATTAACAATCCAGGGTTGGCCCCAGGACTGGTCATAGACATAATCCAGGGCTTCTGCGGTAATCTGCTGCCCGTTTTCTGCGGTTCGATGGGCAAAAAGCCGCTTTATATCGTCTTTTTGAAAATTGGACAAGGAAGCTGAATCCTCCTTGATATTGAAAGGGGATCCGGGATTGGGCGGAATACCACCCTTGGAAGCGGTTATGTAATCCTTCAAGTCCCGCATACCTACCAGGACAACAGAAACCGGGAAAGTACCTACCCCCCGGGAGGCAAAGCCATCCCTCAGTTGGCGAAGAAAGCTTATCAGAGTCTGATCGATCAGTACATCAGCTTCGTCAAAAAGGACGATCAGGGGCTTGGGGGCAACCAATACGGACCAGTTTTTTAATATATCGCTGAGCATACTATCAGGATTGGTCTCGGTTGTTTCGGGGACCGGTACACCTACCGCTTCGGCATGCCGCCGGATGGAAGAACAGATGGTCCGCATGGATTTTTCCGGTTCGGAAACCCCCTGGCAGGCCTCCACTGTCACATAACTGGCTATCGCTTCATCGCCGGAGTTAATTTCCCGCATCCAGCTTTGCAAAAAAGTAGTCTTTCCGGTCTGCCGTGGGGCGTGAAGTACCCAGTAAAGCTTATCTTCAATATACCGATGGAGCTGGGCGCCCACGAGCCGCTCTTCCGGAGGCAGCATATAATGATCATCAGGGTTACACGGACCGGTGGTGTTAAAAAAACGAACTTCCCGTTTGCTCATATTTTAAGTATATCCAAAATTGAGAAAAAAACAACCTATTGCCTATCCAGCTCAAACCCTCCCATACACATTCGGCAGTTCCAGAGGCGGATAGATATAATGTGCCAGCGGAAGCATTGAATTGTAAACCTTATCAATATCCAATACTGCTCCCCTGCCGCCGCCGTATTTTTTTACGCCCTGCCAGCGGCCCTGAATCAACAGACATTCCAGATCGAGACTTGCCAGAAACACCGAAGCCTTGCTGCCGGGAGGAATTTTATCCAGCAGTTCACCGTAAGGCGAAGCGGCAAACACAAAATGCTCACTATCCACGGGAAGCCCCTGCAGGGCAGGAATGATCCGGGGAAAGCCGTCGCTGTCAATATATGCGACAAACTTAAGCGTCATAAGGCGTGAACCAAGGTTCATACCATAGGAGGACAGTTTTTCAATGAACGGACCCGGGGCATTTTTTTTCAACTCATTTTTAATCTTACCCTTCAGCATTTTTGATGTAACAGATCCCAATGCTATTTTAAGAATGGGAAGTTTTTCACCCGCACTCACATCAACAATATCGCCGTAATGCACCGCGCCAAAGCCGCAGTAGGAATTATACCGGAACAGGGGCTTGTTGTTAAAATAATCAAAATCTTCCCCTTTAACGGCACTGCCGGTATGCAACGATTTGCCGGTCCACCAATACTGATCAAGGGAAACCACAAGAAACCCGGTCTTTGGATTCTGCTTGAGGTATTCCTTTGACAGCCCCTGGGAAAACTGTCCCCACATCAGGGATTTTTTATTTTTCACACTGATGGAACTAATCAGCGCCATGTGTGGATAACCGTCCGGTGCAACCGAACAAAGTACCCCAATCTTGCTGTCACTCTCAAATTTTTTCGCGCACACATCCTCAAATTCCGTTCCAAAATTTATCATACCGTTTCCTCCTCACTCCTAATTCCACCTTCCACCCTCCACCCTTTTTATCTTCCCCCTTCTTCAACAGTTCCCGAATATTCGGCGCAGGGCGCATACTGCTTCGCAATTTCCGTCAATTTTTCAATATGAGCTTTTTGGGTAAGAGCGGTATCCCGGTAATCCCACTGCATATCCAGCCTGTCGTATTTGTCCCTGCAAAGGTTATTAAAACTGCAAAGCTCCCATTTTTCCGGCAGCCCCGCCCTCAGAATAAAATTTCCGATAGCCGCAATATTTTCTTCGCTGTCGGTGGCGCCTTCGATAACCGGAGTCCGCACCCAAACCCGTGTTCCGTTTTTCATAAGGCGCTCATAATTTTCCATAATAACCCGGTTGTCCGCTTTGGTGATCCGTTTATGCGCCTCACGATCAAAAATCTTGATGTCATAGAGGACAAGGTCGATGTAAGGCAGTATGTCCTCCAGTACATGAAAATCGTAACAGCCTGCCGTATCGATGGCAACGGAAACGCCCGCCTCCTTAAGGAGTTTTGCAAGGGCGCAGGCGGCCTCATGCTGGATCATCACTTCGCCGCCGGAGAGGGTAACGCCTCCGTCAGCGCCAAAATAGTTGCGGTCCTTAACAAGTTCCCGGAAAAGTTTCTCCACGCCCATCGGCTTCCCTTTCAGTTCGATGGCGCCGTTGGGACATTCATTAACGCATGTGCCACAGGCAAGACAACGGGCCCGGTCAAAACGGAGTCCCTGTTCGCCGCGGGTAATTCCCTTTTGCGGACAGGCGGTTTCGCAGATTCTGCAGCCTATGCACTTATGCGTAAACCAGTTAAGGTCGCTCTTTTGGGAAATGCTCTCGGGGTTGTGGCACCAGGGACAGGCAAGATTACAGCCTTTAAAAAAGACCGTAGTCCGCAGTCCCGGCCCGTCTTCCGTGGACATACGCTGAATATCCAGAATGACCGCTTCTTCGCCGCTGCTCATTTACTATCGCTCACTAAAATCGCCCGTGCGATTCCCGGTCGATGATCTCGTTCTGAAGCTCCCGCCCAATGCTCGTAAAATAGGCATTGTATCCGGTAACGCGGACCAGCAGGTGACGGTAATCCTCGGGGTTCTTCTGCGCGTCCTTAAGGGTCTCCACATCAAGCACGTTGATCTGGAGGGCGGTGCCGCCGTTTTCAATATAGCCGCGCAGGAACGCCTTGAACTTGTTCCGGTGGGTATCGTCACGCATAAGAGAAGGGCTCACCGTGATTGTGTGGCTTGCCCCATTGGGGAGATAATTGACGTAAGCTCCCTGGGCATCACGGCCGCCCAAAACATTTCCCACGGAATTGCTGTTGGCGGTGGGACCGTTGATATCGGCGCCGTTGGAGGGACAGATCGCGTTTGACAGAAACTGACCGCGTGTCCGCCCGTCGGGGCTGGCGGCAAGGACATAGCCGTCGCTTACCCAATAGTTCCATGAAAGCATTCCGCCGCGGTACGTGCCGCCGGTGGAGGTCTTGTATTTGGGAACCTCGGACGACCAGAACTCCATAAATTTTCGTGCAAGCTCGTCGGCCTCGGTGTCATCGCGGCCGTATTTGGGCGCCTTGTTTTTTGCCTTTGCCTTAAGAATTTCATGGCCTTCCCAGTTATCCTGCAGGGCGCGGATCAGTTCATCCATCGTACAGGTTTTGGTATCAAAAACGAGGTACTTGATCGCGAGGAGGCTGTCGACAGTGGTGGCAAAAGTAACTCCTTCCACGGTGACAAATTTTATCTCCGCGCCGCCCTGGGTAACATCTTTTCCCTGCTCGGCGCAGCCCTTTACGAGGCACGAAAGATACGGGGTCGGAAGAAATTCCGCGCGTACGTCATTGCCTTCGTTGTAAAGGCCGGTAATTTTTTTGATGATGAACCGGATCTGTTCGGTAAAGGCGGCGTAAAATTCATCGAATGTTTTGAAGGCGCGGGGATCGCCGGTTCTTGGTCCCATCTGAATATTTTTATAAGGTTTGCCATAAAGCTGATCTTTATAACCGGTGATGTCCCTGCCGTTTCCAAGGGTAAGCTCAACCGCCTTAAGGAGGTTAAGATTTACATCAACCGTGGCGGAGCGGTCATTCCCGACCATGGTATTTTCAAGACAGCCTACCGCGCCGTAATCGTATACGGTATCTTTGTTGATCAATTTTTCAAGTCCGGCAGATTCTGCTTCCCGCAAAAGCCCCGCCATGGAACGCTCATCAAAGTTGAGCAGGAAGGGGGCGCCCTGACTCGTGGAGATCATGTCGCAGACCTTGTCCATTAAGGCCTCGGGGGTTTTCCGGTGGAGCCGGACATTGGGCTTTGGCTCCAGTATCGGAGACATTTCATCGATCACTTCAAGGAACAGGTACGTCAAATCGTTGGTCATATCAACGCCGTCTTTGCCCATACCGGAAAGCATTACAAGCTGCCCATATCCCGCCGTGATCCCCTGGTTCATGCCGACTTTGATCATCGCGTCATAGGCGGTGTTGCAGTGTATCCACAGGCATTTGAGAATATCTTTTAAAAACTCCCGGTCCTCACCATTCTCAATGGACTTTTTGTAATACGGGTAGAGGTACTGGTCGGCTCTGCCAAAGGAGATCCCCGGTCCCGGATAATTTTCATCGGACATTACGAGCATGTGGGTAAACCACAGCGCCTGAACAGCCTGCCAAAAATCATTGGCCCCTTTCCACGGGACAACCTGCATATTTGCGGCCATTTTTTCAAGTTCGGCTTTTCGTTGCAGGCTGTTTTCTTTCGCCGCCATCTTTGCGCAGAGCTCCGCATATTTTGATGCAAGCTCTTTCGGCATAAGGGCCGACTCCATCATCGCCCTAAGCTGCCCGCCTTTGGGGCCTTTTTTTTCGGTATCCGAAAGGGCTTCATATTTTGTTTTGATGTCTTCGTAGATGTGTTTGAAGCCGTGTTTTACCGCCGTCTCGTAACCGGGGATCAGGTGGCCGCTCGTCGGGCCGCAGTTACCGTAACCCCGGTCGTGGAACTCTATAGTCCGTTTGGTGAGGCCTTTCTTTCCATTAACAACAGCATCCTTGCGCTGACTTTCTTCAAATGAAAGGCAATGACTTGCCGCGAGATTAAACACAGCGCCGCAGAGAAGGTCGTTGGGAAGTATCTCCTGGGGCACATAGTTCACCATGGCCTGTTTGATAAACCATGCCTTTCGTTCGGCAATGGTTTTTTGATAAAAATCAGGAGGAGTCGGGATCTTCACCGCTCCCTGCAGACAGCCCTGGTTAAAGGTTTTAAAAAATGTATACGTTTCCGGCACCACATAGTAGGTAATTTCGTTGTAATTCCTGTCCCACGGTGTCCCGGTCGTGAAGGGCCGGAATTCATTGTTCCATTCGCGGTCCATACCCTTAAAATAAAAATCCCGCAGCCATGCGATACGAGGCGATAAATTTGCCGGTTCTTTGATGTTTCTCATGCTATGCTCCTCTCTTCGGTATTATAAGTATAATATGGGAACTGTCACAAAGCAAGAAAAAAGGATTTTACTCCGCCCTCCCCTCAATCCACCGGTTGATCAGATCCCGCGATACTGAGCCGTTCCCCGGAAGCTTCGGCAGGTCCGCACGGGAAAACCATTTGGCGTCCTCAATTTCAATTCCGTCGGGGCGGATGGTTCCCGAGGCATAGCGGGCAGTAAAACCCAGCATAAGGGAATTGGGGAAAGGCCAGGGCTGGGAGGCGATGTAGCGGATGTCGCTGACTTCAATGTTTACTTCCTCCCGTATTTCCCGCGCTACCGTGGACTCAAGGCTTTCACCCGCCTCGTTAAACCCTGCGATAAGACTGTAAACACCGTTTGTAAATTTTTTATTGTGGGCAAGCAGGGCTTTGTCATCATCGTTCGTGATGATGACAATCACCGCGGGGGAGATGCGGGGAAATTCCAGCCGGCCGCAGGCAGGGCAGAGCCGGGCCAGCTCTTCGGGGGCATCGGTGTTTGCCGTTCCGCAGCTCCCGCAGAAAAGCGAATCCCGCCGCCATTGGGCAATATGAAAGGCGCGGAGCAGAGCGCCGACGGGTCCCTTGCCGTCCACCGTTTTTCCTTCGGCAAGCACGGAAAGAATCTGCCGTGCCGGGACAGAACGCCAGCGCAGGGGAATGGGAGCGCCCTCAGGTATTGAAGCGCCTGCAATCATTCCCGGTACATCCACCGCAGGAATTTCAAACTCATCCCTTTTTTCAAAATTTTTTGCAATCATTTCCCTTTTGACGCCGCAGAAAATATCTGAAGAATCTGCCGGGGCTATTTGGGAATCGGGGATTTCATCGGGAAGGAGCAGTGAACTTCCCTGAAAAAGGTACAACATACCATCGGCTTTCAAAGCGGACCTCCAAAGAACAATTATTCCGGTAATTTTAATTATTGCAAGACTGTCTGCCGCGCAGTATAGTTGTAGGTGGAGGCAGCCATGAACGTCGTTAATTATCTTGAAACACTTCCCCTTAACAAGATCGCCAAATATTCAGGGAGGCCTCCCAAAGACGCCCTCCCCTTTACGGGGTTTCCCCGCCAGCACCCTTCGGAAAAGGATAAGCTCATTCTGGTCTACGATCCATTGGGGCTTAATCCCGTTGTGCTGGAATTCAAGTTTGAGGATGTACTTTTTGTTGAGGAGATGCATTCTGCGGTGACTGAAGCGGGAGAAGGGGTGCCGCTTGTAAAACTCTGGGTCCGCAAGGGCGCCCACGGGATGATCCTTGAACCCTTTGAGGTGGAAGATCCCGTGCAGTTTGTCGATAAATCGCAGAATCTCCGGGAAAAGTTCCTTAAAGCGCAAGCATGATCGGCGCCGGTGTGAGCAGCAATGAGTTTCTTTTCTTCCCCTGACCGGTCCGGCCGCATATACTGTGAACTCTGCCCCCGTAAATGCCATATTCCCGGGGGCGGTAAGGGCGCCTGCCGGGTACGGGGCAACCGCGGCGGCAGGGGCGATATCCCCTTCTACGGTTTTATCACCGCCATGGCGGATGACCCCATAGAAAAAAAGCCCCTTTACCACTTTCGCCCCGGCGCCCGAATCCTCTCCATAGGATTTTCCGGCTGCAACCTCCGCTGTCCCTTCTGCCAAAACTGGCATATATCCCAGTCCGCAAACCCCGGCGCCCCGGGCCGCTTCATGCCGGTTGATGCATTGATGACAGAAGCTGCGGCAGCGGGTCAGATTGCCTACACGTATTCAGAGCCTGCGGTTCACATCGAATACCTCCTTGACTGCATGAAGGCAGCCCGTGAGCGGGGCATTGCCAATGTGCTCGTGACCAATGGCTGCATAAACCAAAAACCGGCGCAGGAGCTTCTCGCCCTTACCGATGCGGCAAATGTCGACCTGAAATGTTTTTCCGGGGAAACCTATTCCCAAATCCTCGGCGGCGATTTACAGACCGTTCTTGATTTTATCAAAACGGCTTTTGAAATGGGCGTTCATGTTGAAGTGACCACCCTGGTAATCCCCGGCCTCAACGACAGTGATGAAGAACTGGATAAATGTATTGATTTTATCAGCAGTATTTCAACCAATATTCCATTTCATCTTTCCGCCTATCACCCCGACTACCATTGGGAAGCGCCCCCCACCCCGCCGGAGACGCTCCTCCGGGCCCGCGAGCGTGCCTTGCAGAAACTCAAGTACGTCTACACAGGAAACATAGCAGATGAAAGCAGCGATACCATTTGCCCCGGCTGCGGCGCCGTTCTCGTAAAACGCCGGGGGTACAACGTTGATACTGCGGGACTGATGCTGAAAAAAACTGATGGTAGTGGACAATATTTTTGTGCTGCTTGCGGGAAGCCTGCGCCGGTTAGATATTGAAGATTTTTAACCACCAGGGAAACAGAGGATGAGGAGAATGAGGGAAGAAAAGTGTCCGCGGATTTTCGCGGATGAATGCAGATGGAATAGAAGAGAGAAATTAACCGCAAGGGAATGTTAAATTTGGCGCCTGACACTACAGGTTAAGGCAGAGGTGTTGATTCCGCAAGCGCCATTTCACGACGAATCATACTATTAATCAATTCGGTCGGGGTTTTTTGGGTTACCAACATTTTTGCTTTTAAATATTCCGCAGAAAAAGTATCAAGGATCACTAAAGTTTCACGATGTTTAATAAAAGGCCCCTGAACCTTTGAATTAAGCTTTGGAGTTGTTTTGGTCAGAAGCTCATCAAGAGCATCCGCTTCTTCGTCAGTCAAGATTGGCATAGTAAGCTCCCCTTGGTAACATTTGCTGAA
>JAISJS010000210.1 GCA_031261385.1 Treponema sp. | reverse complement strand
GTTCCTTATAGTGAATAATGTTGATGTCCAGGGTAACCGTACTGCGCCCAATATCGGCGCCGATATAGAAAAACCGATCCGGTTCTATTTCCAGGATTTCCGGCGGTTTGCCCACGCCGAATTCACCCTTGCCTATGGAGCGCACCGCTTTTTTCTCTAATAAATCATCCACAATAGCCATAACCGTGGGGATGCTCAGCCCCATGCGCTTTGCAATGGCCGCCCGGTTAATCGGTCCCTCCCGGCTCAGGCAGCAGAACACATTATATTTATTAGTTTGGGCAATTTGCTGCTGATCCAGTTTTTTGTTGTATGCCATGCTGCTTGGATTACCTCACGTGTTATTTTCTGCTAAATCGGACTTTTGGACAAGGCGGTAAGGAAAAACACGCCGCATAATTTTTTATGTAAAAATGAGCGCGATAGATAACATCAAGAACCGGACGCTGATAACCTTTGCCGGGGAAAAGATTAAAGCGGGGGTAACTATTAGCAGTGATGCCTATAGTTCCTATATAAAAGCATTTTCAGAGGGTGCGCCCCAGCATAAGCCGATGGTATTTAATCCCAAAGAACATCCCGGCCATTTACAGTGGCTGCACACTTTCGTGTGCGAGCTTTGCGGTTTTTCTTCGGAGATAGCTTGATAGTCAAGATGTGGAAAAACTCGTTACAGCCGGGGCTTTTTGTTTATAACAAATCAAGCAGGACCAATTCCCGCGGCTCCCCGGTATAAATACACTGATGCCCCAGAAGGATTGAATCCTTCTGGCGGGTCAGGGCAATAAGCCGTTTGATGTAGGATTCACCTTCGGCAGGTTCGGCACGGCTCTTCAAAAACCCGTATTTGGCAAGGATAAGGGAATTGTGAGGGCAAAGATGGGTGACTAAACCCGGGGCCTTAATGTGTTGCAATAATTCTACAAGATACGGAGCGGCAAATTCGCAGTAGTGCTTTTCTCCCAAAATATCCGGATTGGCATAGGGGTCCGCTATGGAAAGAATTGCAACCCCCTTCGATACGGCTTTACGAATATAAGAAATAAGGCCCGCATTGATTCTTTCAAGGGCGGTATGAACCGGGGATTTGTTTTTTGCCAGCCATCGGTAGAATAAGCGCGGGGAAACCAGGGACGCCAAAATCGAATAGGGACCGTTTACTTTTAGTAAAACTGTTTTTTCAGGATCAGCCTTTTCAATCACTTCCAGAAGCCGGATAATGGGAAGCTGTTCGTCCATGAGCGGAAGGGCTAAAAGTTCTTCCGGGTTGAAAAAAAGATACTGCGGGGTTTCAAAACCGTTGGTGCTTTTTTCTGTCCCGGCGCCTAAAGCCAGAGCTTCGGTAACAAAATTATGGGGAAACGCGGCTATATCGGGATTTGCGTCATGGCCGGTAATATGGCCGGAACAGTAGGCGTTTAAAGCGAAGGTGTGTTTTTCTGCCGGCATATTAAAAACTTAAGTGTTTAATGAAATTTTTTTCAAATTTTTCATCATTGGCCAGTTCTACCACATCAATCTCCTTTACCAATTTTGCCATTTGGGAACGAAACCCGGTATTCAACAGGAATGCCGCTGCCCCTGACATGGAGGTATTGCCTACAAAGGCGGTCTTCCCGACAAACGCCGGGGGTAGGAGACCGATGTTAAGCAGGCTTGCCTCGTTAAGGTGATACCCAAAGGAACCGGCAATCTCCAGGGTATCCACATCGCCGGCGTTCATATTGAAATGGGCCAGCAGCATTTCTATGCCGCACCGTATGGCGCCCTTGGCAAGCTGAATTTGGCGTATATCTTTTTGACTCAGGTACACCGTATCGGTAATGAAAAAAACATTCTTGCCCTCATGGGGGCGTATTTTTTGCATCAGAGCGGGAGCGCAATTTTCATTATCAGGATTAGTGAGACGGCCGTTTTTTCCGATAAGGCTGGTTCTTACCAGTTCTCCCGCTATGTCCAGAAGGCCGCTGCCGCATATACCGGTAATGGCCGCCGTTTCTTCCCAGCCCGCGTTATCGCCAATGACGTTAAAATTGGCAACATCATCAGCAATACTGAAGGACTCGATAGCACCCTGGCTGGCCCTCATGCCGCAGCTAATATTCATCCCTTCGAATGCCGGACCCGCCGCAGTTGATGAAGCTGCCAGGCGTCCGTCTTTAGCCAAAACCATTTCACCGTTAGTGCCGATGTCAATAAAAACCGTGGTCCCTGCTTTTTTGTCCAGCGCGGAAGAGAGTATCCCCGAGGTAATATCCGCTCCCACATACGCGGAAATGATTGGCGGCAGCCAGATAAGGCCAAAGGGAGAAATAGGGAGATCCTTTGCCGGGCGGTGCTCCGCTCCCGAAAGCGTTGGCGTATAGGGAAACTGCCCCAGGGAATAGGGGTCCACATTACAGGCAATATGCAGCATGGTGGTGTTACCCGAATAGACCGCCTCGTAAATGTGTTCACTTTTAACGCCGGTTTTTTTTGTAAGGGTGAGGATCATGGCGTTAAGAGCCCCGGTGAAGGCATGGTAAAGAACCGTAAGGCCCTCAGTTTTGGACGCAAAATGAATACGCCCCAGCACATCCTGCGCATAGGCGGACTGAGGGTTCAGCACCGATTCTGAAGCCAGCGTTTTTCCACTACATAAATCAACCAGGGCGGTTACTAAGGTAGTTGTACCTATATCGACGGCAAGGCCGTATACAAAAGATGCGGTATCCCCTTCTTCAATCCCCAGAAGACCGCCACCGCCGTAAACTTCAGTATTACTGCCGGACACTCTTTTGGTAATAAACGGCTGAATGGCATAATCAAAATTACTGCCCTCCGCTAAAATTTGAAGGCTTTTATTTTCGCCGCTATAATCCTTAACGAGAACATCCATATCTTCCTGAACATGGTGCTGGCAGGCAAGCAGTACCCCGCCGGAAGTTCCCACCTTGCACTTGCCGCAGGAACCAATTCCGTCACAGGGAGATTCTATGGTTACCCCCGCAAGCCGCGCGGCTTCAAGGATGGTAGTACCGGCAGGAATGGATACGGATTTTTTTTCGTTTACAAAGGAAATATTCGGCATCCCTTAGGTCCCCTTTACGGCGGAAGTAAACGCGGTGATATTGGAAAGCGGTGTGGAGGTGGAAAGACCGCAGGCCGGAGCCAGTATATCAATATCATGTTTCAGAAGATTTTGCGCCGCATCATACACCTTTTCACCTTCAGAAAATTCCAAAAGGTAGGTGCTGAGATTCCCCATTGTTGTCAGGGCGGTATGTTCCTCCTTTAAGCTTTTCAAA
>JAISJS010000257.1 GCA_031261385.1 Treponema sp. | reverse complement strand
GTACCGTATGTTCCATCGGGGACGGGGCCGTAGAGGGACTGCTTCTGCAGGCGGAGGCGTTCTTCGAGTTTATAGGCATAAAGAATCCAGTCTGTCCCGCCTGAATACAAAATCCCGTCATCGCCAAAGGCAGGGATTGCCGCGGCCCCGTCAAGATGGATAACCCAGAGCCGCCGTCCGTCCTCGGTAAAACCTGTGGCGCCGGATTTGGAAAGGACATAAATCCCCCGGTCATCGTAGAGCATGGAAACGTCGTTTGTACCGGCGTTCCCCTTAAGGTGGCTGTCAGCGGTCCAGAGAAAACTCCCGTCTTTCCCGGAAATGCGCAGAACCTGGCCGTTATTGAGCACGACGGCGGCGCTGTTTTCCCTGCTTACCCCTGCAAGGAGCGGGTAGGGCAGGCGGGGCAGGGTATAGGGCTTGGGATTCACGCTTGCAGGATCGATAATTTCCGCCGCTCCGCTTTTGTAAAATACCATAATACGGCTTTTTTCGCCGGGTACCCCGATGGAAAGGATCTCGGCGGGAACTTCAGGAAGGGTTTGTGAATATGTTTTGCCGAACGGATCAAGCAGCAGCAGTTCCCCGGTATCCAGCACGAGGAGTATGCCGCCTTCCCGGTCGAGTTTTGGGCCAAGGGCAATGGGGTTCTCAAAGGTTTTTTGCCACAGCGGATTTCCCGATCCGGTATAGCAGGAGATCTTTTTTCCGGTTGGAATAAAGAGCCGCCCATCCCATCCCGGGATCGCCTGGGATGACAGGGCCCCCCCGGGGGTAATCCGCCACAATTCCCTGCCGGCCCGGTTGACCGCGATGAAGATCCCGTTGGTCCGGGAAATATAACTTGTTCCCTCCGGGGATCGGGTGATAAACGGGCTTACCCTCCCCCGTGCATAATAGTTCCACAGGGGCGTCCCCTTGGTTGAGTAGGCTTTGACATTTCCCCCGTCGCACACCACCACCGCCGACTGCGCCTGTACCGTAGGAAGGCCGATGACCGCCCCTCCAAGCGCCTGCCGCCAGGCAGGGGTAGTGTCACCCTCACCTGCATTCTGCGCATGGAGCGCAAACGGAGATAAAAAAAACAAAAGAATCAGTAACCGCGAAGAAGATCGCTGTGCGATCAATTTGAAAGAATAAGAAAAAGGCAAATAATAGTCTATGATTTTTTTCATTATTCTTTTCATTATCGTCTGAATACCGCAAGGCTTTCAATATGCGCTGTCTGCGGGTAAAAATCGTAGAGGCGCAGCTCCGTAAGGGTATAGCCGCCTGCAGTAAGTTCCCGGCTGTCCCGGGCAAGGGCGGCAGGATCGCAGGATACATAGGCCAGGAGCTGCGTCAGTAAGGCCCCTGTTCCTGCGCCTCCGGTAAGCGCGCGTTTAAGTCCCGGCGAAAGGCCCTGCCGCGGGGGGTCCGCTATGATAAAGCTATATGCCGCATCCCGCTTACCGGCGCCGTTCTTGCCGGCCTGTTTTCCGGCGAGTTGCAGCCTGGCCCATGCTTCATCTTTCAGGGCGTAATATTCTTTTCCGCCGGTTCCGGCGTTTTCCCGGGCAAGGGTAAGGGCGGCCTTGTTTTCTTCCACTAAATCGATACGGTGAAACCGGTCTTTAAGAAAAAAGGCGAAGGTTCCCACTCCGCAGTAAAGGTCCACCGCGGGAAGTTCCGGATCGGCCTCTTCCGCAATTGCAAGAATATCGGCAATAAGGGTCTCCAGCAGGGCGCCGTTGCTCTGAAAAAACACCCCCGCGTCCATGACTAAATTCTTGCCGCAGATCGTTACCCTGCCCCGTTCCATTCCGCCCTCGGTGAGGAAAAGATCCCCACGGGAATATACGGTAAAGCGGTTTTTATCGTGCGGGGCTTTTATGGCGGCGCGCTGCAGGGCGGCGCGGATTCCCGGATCGGCAACCGGGCAGTCGGACAGCGGAACGACATCATCACTTTTCCGGGATTTAAAGCCCGCCAAAGGCGCCGCGCCCCCGGATGTATGACTGCCGTGCGAAGTGCAATGAAATTGTACCCTGTTACGGTATTCCCAGGGATTTGCAGTGATTACGTGCGGCGCAGGCGCTTCCATGCCGCCAATCCGCGTAAAGGCATCTTTTAGAATCGTGGTTTTTGCGGCAATTTGGGCTTTATAGTCTATGTGCTGGAGGGAACAGCCCCCGCACCTTCCGTAAAGGGGACAGGGCGGCGTTACCCGGAGCGGAGAGGGATCAAGAACTTCTATTAATTCCCCCCGCGCCCAGGTCCGGTGCTCGGCGGTTATGCGGGCCTTTACCGTATCCTGCGGGGCAGTTAATTCAACAAAAACCGGCCTGCCCTCAAAACGGGCAATGCCCGCTCCGCCGGCGGCTATCCCCTCAACCGGAGCGGTAAACCCTTCACCCATTGCCATCAAAATAAGACTATATCATCATTGCAAGAAAGCCAACAGAGGGAGTACAATAAGGTATGACAGGAGAAAACTCACAAACAGGCGCTGAAAATTATGAAACTGCCCCGATTGAGGCTTGGTTTCCGGGCGATGATGGAACCCGGCTTTTTCTGCGCCGGTGGACAGCCCGGCAGATCAAGCCCGGAACGGGCGCCGCCCCCCGGGCGGTAGTGCATATTGTTCATGGTATGGCCGAACACGCAGGCCGCTATGGGAGGCTTGCCGGCAGGCTTACCGCAGCGGGGATTGAAGTATGGGCGGCGGATCAGCGGGGACACGGCAAGACCGCCGATTTGTCAATTAACGCACCGGGGAAGGGGGGACTCGCGGGGCATTGCGCCGACGGGGACGGCTTTTCCCGGGTAACGGCGGATATCGATCTCATCAATAAAGAGATAAAAAAACAGTATCCCGGCCTTCCCCTTATTCTTTTGGGACATTCCTGGGGCTCCTTTGTTGTTCAAAATTATATCGAGACTTTTGCCGCAGCAGACGGCCCCTCGGCGGGTATTTTGGACGGATGCGCCCTTTCGGGAACCAGGGGCCCCGACGGCCTCAAGGTGGTGTTTGGCGCCCCCCTGATGGCGGCCCTTGCCGCTTTAAAGGGCCAGCGCCGGGGATCCCTCTTGTCCCGGTCCATTGCCGACGGCCCGTACAATAAACCGTTCAGGCCCAACCGGACTATGTTTGACTGGACCTCGCGGGATGAGAAAGAAGTGGACGCCTATGTAAATGACCCCTGCAGCGGAAATCTCTGCTCGGCGGGGTTTTACCGGGATATGATAGGCGGCCTGAATCGAATCCACCGGAAAGAAGCCATGGCCCGCATTCAAAAGGATCTGCCCGTCTATGTATTTTGCGGCAGCGCCGATCCTGTCGGGGAGATGGGAAAAAGTCCCACCGCCCTTGTGAACGCCTATAAATCGATCGGCATTACCAATCTGGAATTTGTTTTGTATCCCGATGCCCGCCATGAGACATTAAACGAAACCAACCGGGAAGAGGTCACGGAGAACTTTCTTTCCTGGATACTTGGATTGTGCGGAGAAAAATAGGATTTATGCGATACCGATATTCAACCGAAGAAAACGGCAAACTGGTAAAAAAAGCGGTAGTGTATACCCAGGATGAGCATGGTATCAATATTTCCGATGTGGATAATGATGCGATAAATATTGTGCTCACTCTCAAGGCCGCAGGCTATGAAACCTACATCGTCGGCGGCGCGGTCCGCGATCTTATCCTGGGGAAAAAACCCAAGGACTTTGATATTGCAAGCGAGGCGAATCCCACCCGGATAAAAAAAATCTTCCGCAATGCCCGGATCATAGGCCGCCGGTTCCGTCTGGTTCATGTGTACTTTGGCCCCAAAATATTTGAGGTTTCTACGTTCCGCTCCCTCAAGGACGGGCCTACCAGCAATACCTTTGGGACGATAGACGAAGATGTGCTCCGCAGGGATTTTACGATGAACGCCCTGTTCTACGATCCGGGAAAACAGATTGTTGTTGATTATGTCGGGGGGATGAAAGACATACGGGAAAAAAAGGTAAAGCCGATTATTCCCCTTGCGACGATTTTTAAGGACGATCCGGTGCGGATGATCCGTGCGGTAAAATATTCTGCAACAACCGGCTTTAAGCTTCCGGTGACCGTTAAATGGCAGATCAAAAAACAATCCCAACTGCTGACCAATATTTCCCCCTCGCGGCTTACCGAGGAGATCTTCAAGATCATCCATTCATCGCAGGCGGCGGCTATTGTAATAGCGCTGGAATCCCTGGGACTCTATGAATACCTCCAGCCCAACGCCTCCCGGCTAATGAAACAAAACGCCGATTTCCGCGGCCGCTATCTGCGGAGCATGGCAAAACTCAACCAGGCCGGGTTCAAAAACCTGCCCGGAGAAGCCCTTTCCGCACTGATTCAGGATTATCTTGAGGATATTGCCGACTGGGAAGCGGGGATAGCGGAAAACTACAAAAATACCTTTGCCGCAGGGCGGGCCTTTGTCCTTCCGATGAACCCGCCGCGCTTTGAACTTGATCACGGGGTGCGGCTGTTCTTTGCCGCCCATGGCGTCACGATAAAAAAGTCCCGCCTTGCCGAGGCAGGCTTGCCGGTACGCAAGCCGGGCCACGCCGCAGAAAACTCTGAAGCGCGGAAGTCGGCCCTGCCCGGCGAGGGCGGTGAAGGCCTTCCGGTCAAACGGAGGAGACGGCGGCGGCGCAAACCGGGCGGACCGCCACGGAATATTGATCCGGTACAATAACCGCCTTTGTGTTCCTGTTACCTGAGCCGTTGTATCAGGCTCTCCGCTTTTTCCCGGTATTTGGCGGGGTTGGCGGCGGCGGCGGTCCGCAGGTAATTCACCGCATCGGTTTTTCTGCCTGCCGAGGCGGCGTTGACCCCAAGGGCATAGGAAACCAGGGCCTTGTCGGCGCCGTACTGTATGCTGGAATGGTAATATTGCTCCGCCATATCGTAGTTATTTTCGTCGTACGCGAGGAGCCCCAGATAGTAATACGGCGCATAGTGAACGGGCTTTTGATCCAGGGCGCTTAAAAATGCAAGTTCCGCTACGACCTTGTCGCCTGACGTATAGGCTCTTTGGCCTTCCTCAATAAGTTCGGCAAATGTTTTCCGGGAAGCAATGTAGCTTTTATAATCACCGGAAAGGCTGTCATATGAATTCCAGAGACCGACGCGCCGGAAAACCGCCTCTGAATTTTCAGCGGCAGTTGCGGACGGAGAAAGCACCATGAAACTTTCGGTAATCGTCCTGAAATAATCATCACTCCCGCTGTTCAGAAAGAACGAAACCAGCGCCCAGGAGAGACTTTGAAAATCCGGCGGAAAAATTTGTTTGTCTGCAAGAAGGATCGCTTCGGCAGAGGCGGCGTTTGGCCCGAGTTTTTTTACCGTATCAAGCCAGGAGAGATTTTCTTCGTAGGAAATTTCACCTGAGTCATTAAAGGTCAGGGTGCTGAAATAAATGGCAAAGCCCTCGCGCATCCACGAAGGCGGATTGGGAATAAATGCCCGCAGAAACTGGACAAAGGCCTGGTAGGGAAGTATTTTTCCTTCATCGGCGCTCAGACGGTTTATCACCAGTTCCCGCCGTCCTTCCTGGTTGTAGTGCAGATACACCGCGCCGGGCCTGATTTCCCCAAGCCGTGCGCTTACATAGTTGTTATATGTTTCCGTATTACGGTACACCCGTACCTGTAACGGGAAAGCGGTGTTGGCGGTATCAAAACGGAAAAGCCGGTTATAGACGGCAAAGCGGCTTTCCAGTTCACGGGAAACCTGCGCTCCGTCACCTGCATCGGATAATACCGTATAGTGATCGCTCCTGACCGGAACGGCCCGGCTCCCCTCCTGCGCGGAAAGGGAACATAAAACCACTGCAATAAAAACCACTGTGAAAAAAACCTTTGCCTGTCCTGCCCTCAAGAAACCCCTCATGCTGTTACCTCCGTTTATTGGTTCTATACTATCTTATCAATAATAATATTTACTTCCTCTATTAAAATACCCGTATACCGCTCAATGTTGTCAATAATATACTGCTGAAGTTCGTGGATGTTTCCGCCGAGCTGGGTTCCGTAGGGAACGTCAATCGTGATGACCAGCCGGTAGCCCATTTCATCATCCTTTACCACCATTTTTTTGATGTGGATGTTTTGATTATACTCATCAACGCAATGAATAACCATCTGGCTCAGGGCCGCCTCGGAGATAATCACTTTTCCCCGTTTTGAATATTCGGGGCGTACCACCGATTTTTCGTGTACCCGCGGTGTGGCGCCGAGATTTACCGGCCCGCCTCCGCGTCTAAAGATACGGATGGCGTCGTAAAAAATATTCGGATAACTCCGCTTTACTTCGATGGAGGGGACGGGGATAACGTGCTTTCCCTCGATTCTGCGGGTTCTGATGGCTTTTTCGATATCATCCCGGGAGGCGATGTCTTCAATTTTGATGACCTTGTCCGGCGGATGGAGCTGAAGCCGCGCCGCGATCTTCGTTACCATTTTTTCTGAAGTTCCCAAAAGGAGAATTCTTTTGATTTTTTCGCTTTGCAGCTTGCGGGCCACTTCATCCCGGTGGGATTTCTCGTCAAACAGGGCCACTTTCACCGCGGCAAGGAAGGTCTTTTCTTTTTTTGCCGAATGGCCCGCCAGAATCCGGTTGTCTTTGATAAGAAGCCCGTCATCGATGATATATTCTATGCCGTATTTCTGGGCCACGAGCTTTGCCCGAAAACTCTTTCCGGTGCCGCTTTCGCCGACAAGCGCGTAGGTTTTTATCCGTGAAAAGGCCCTGAAAAGACGGAACATATACGGAGTATAATCCATTTAAGCGCCGTATTCTAGCGCGATACGCTGCCCAAAAAGCGCCGTAATTCGCCTGCAGAAATTTTCAGGCAGCGGGGCGGTTATGCAGATTGGGCTGTGTTCCTCATCGTCACCGGGGAATTCCAGTTTCCGGGCATGAAGCAGGAAGCCCCCGCTTTGAACACTTCCCCCGTATTTTTTATCCCCGGTCAGGGGATGGGCGTGTGCGGCAGCCTGGGCGCGGATCTGGTGGGTTCTTCCGGTTTCTATTTCCGCACGGATAAGCGTGTATCCTTTGCCGGTTACAAAACACGAAGCCAACGGCTGTACCCGGGTAAGGGCGGATTTTGCCGGTGGAGTATCCTGTACGGCCCCGTGTACGGCCCCGCGTGCAGAATTACCGGCGGGAATAAAGGTTTTGTGCAGCGCTTTATCCCTGACAAGTTCATCTTCCCATACCTGGGGACCTTCAAGAATTCCATCGATCAGGGCAAGGTACTGTTTTTTAATGCGCCGTTCACGGATCAGAGCGCTAAAACGCTGCGCCCCCTCCAGGCTCAATGAAAAGACGATGATCCCGCTGGTGGGCTTGTCCAGCCGGTGCAGGGGGCCCGGTTTAAACGAAAGGGAAGGCTTTATTTTGCCGGCAAGGTACCCCTGGACCCGGGTATCAAGGCTTTCAGGTCCGTGGACGGCAATACCCGCAGGTTTATTTAAAATGAGGAGTCCCGGTAATTGGCAGAGAATGTCTAATG
>JAISJS010000198.1 GCA_031261385.1 Treponema sp. | reverse complement strand
GGATATAGAAATCGTAAAATCATTGCAGAACAAATCTACATAAGGATTGACAATTCCTCCCTTTTTTGCTAGTGTTTTCCCATGAACTGGATTTTTGCGAACCATCATGAACATTCTCATTCGCTTGAGTCCGGTGTGCGGTAAGCACGGAAAGCAGTAATACTGCCGTGGACTCGCGGATTTTTCTGCTTGAGTTCACGGCTTTTTTTTGGAGTAAAAATGAACAAATTGCGGGTTCTTATCCCCAAGGGGCGGATTTTTGACAATGTTTCCCTGCTTTTTTCCGAGGCGGGTTTTCCCATCAATTTGGCGGATCGAACCTACCGTCCGGCGCTTGGCGCGGAATGGCTTGACGCCAAGATCATGAAGCCCCAAAATGTCGGGGAACTGCTTGAGCTGGGAAGCCATGACGCAGGTTTTACCGGGATCGACTGGATCAAAGAGAGCGGCGCCGATGTAGAGGAAATCCTTGACCTCGGGTTTGACCGGGTCCGTATTGTGGCGGCAATTCCTTCAAACAGGAGCGATACCCAGCTCAGGATGAAAAAAATCGTGGTGGCTACCGAATATGTAAATCTTGCCGACTCCTGGCTTGGACCATCGGGCTATCAATACCGCATCCTTCGCACTTACGGGGCAACGGAAGTGTTCCCCCCGGATGATGCGGATATGATCATCGACAATACTTCTTCGGGGCAGACCCTCCGGGATAACGGCCTTACCATCATTGCCACGATACTCGAATCTTCAACGCGCTTTGTCGCCTCCCATGCGGCAATGGCCGATAAAGAAAAGCGGGGCCGCATCGAAGAACTTGCCATGCTTTTTAAAGCGGTGCTCGATGGACGGGACAGGGTGATGCTGGAAATGAACGTCAACGAGGAGAATTTTAACGGTCTTGTTTCGGGACTTCCCGCCATGCGGAGCCCCACCGTATCCCCGCTCTGCGGCGACTCAGGCTATGCGGTAAAGATCGCCGTAAAAAAACATGAGGTCCCGGAAATTATTCCGCGCTTAAAGAAGCTCGGCGCCGTGGATATCGTCGAATACGATTTACGGAAAGTGGTACCCTAAGAGTGGGAAGGGTGGAGGGTGAAGGAAGAAAGGTGGAGGAGTTTTTAATGAGCAGGATAGCAGAAGTTTCGCGGCAGACTAAAGAGACGGATATCACGATTAAACTCAATCTGGATGGTACAGGTGAAGCCAAGCTTGATTACCCCATCGGCTTTATGGTCCACATGCTCAACACTTTTGCCCGGCATGGGTTGTTTGATATTGAGATACGCGCAGCAGGCGATCTTGAAGTTGATCAGCATCATCTGGTTGAAGATACGGGGATCGTTTTGGGACAGTGTTTTGCCAAAGCCCTTGCCGACAAGCGGGGAATTCGCCGTACCGGAAGCTGTCTTTTCCCGATGGATGAAACGCTTGCCCGTGCGGCGGTGGATATTGGGGGCCGTTCTTTTTTGGTGTTTGAAGGACAGCTTTCCGGGATACCGTTAGTCGCTATAAATAAAGCTGATGCGGGGAGCAATTCTGCTCAAGGCTCCTCTGCCGAGTCAAGTTTTCAGACCGACACGGTCGAGGATTTTTGGCAGGGTTTTGTAAGCAGTGCGGGAATTGCCCTGCACCTCGATATTCTTCGGGGCCGGAGTGATCATCACAAAATCGAGGCCTTGTTCAAGGCTGCGGCCCGCGCACTCCGTGAGGCAGCAGAAATTGATCCCGGGTCACAGGGCAGCATTCCCTCAACGAAAGGCGTTCTGGCATGATCGGCGTTATCAACTATGGCGCCGGTAACCTTGGTTCGGTGATGAACGCTTTAAAACGGCTTTCTGTCCCCGCCCGTTTTGCATTGGGGGCCGATGAACTTTCACCGAAAATTTCCCCCTTTGAAGGAATTATCTTTCCCGGTGACGGTCACTTTGCCACCGCAATGGAAGCGCTGGATAAATCAGGTTATTCTGAAGCGATACGGAACTGGATCAAGGTCGATAAACCTTTTCTCGGGATTTGCATCGGCCTGCAGCTGCTTTTTGATTCTTCCGAGGAGGCGCCCCCTGTCGCAGAAAAGGCGGTACACGGCCTTGGGATCATTCCCGGTACGGTTCGGCGTTTTCCCGGCCGCAAGGTTCCCCAGATAGGGTGGAATCAAACCGCGGCAAAACCATCATCAAAACTTTTTCGCGGTCTGCCGCAAAACACTTTTTTCTATTACATCCATTCGTATTATGCCGACCCTGCCGATACCTTGTCGACAACGGCGGAAGCGGAATATTATGTGCCGTACTGTTCGGCAGTGGAGAGGGGCGCATTGGCGGCGGTACAGTTTCACCCGGAAAAATCAGGCGCCGCCGGCCTTGAGCTTTTGAAAAACTGGGCGCCGAAAAAATATTCCGGAGGCGCATAATGCAGGCAAAACGTATAATCCCATGCCTTGATGTCGATGACGGCAGGGTGGTAAAGGGAATAAAGTTCAAAGGCATACAGGATGCGGGAGACCCGGTGGAACTTGCCCGCCGTTACAACGCCGACGGCGCCGACGAACTCACCTTCCTCGATATAGGGGCGTCTTACAAGAGCCGCGCCACACTTCTCGACATGGTCCGCCAGGTGGCGGCGGAAGTTTTTATTCCGCTCTGCGTAGGCGGCGGCATACGCACGGTTGAAGATATGCGGGAGGCGATGAACTCAGGCGCCGACAAAGTTTCGGTCTGCACATCGGCTCTGCAGAATCCCCAACTGCTTTCCGAAATGGCAAAGGCCTATGGGAGTCAGTGCGTGGTGTTGTCCATCGATGCCGCCCGCGCCGGGACCGGCGTAGATGGAAAGCCGAAGTGGACTGCGTATTCCCACGGCGGCAGAACCGATACCGGGATCGACGCAGTTCAATGGGCGGTACGCGCCGTAGAACTCGGCGCCGGTGAGATACTGCTGAATTCAATTGACGCCGACGGTACCGGCGGCGGCTACGATCTCGAATTAACCCGGGCCATACTCGAAGCGGTACCCGTTCCGGTAATCGCCTCGGGCGGCGCAGGGGATCTCGATCAGATCGCCAATGTGCTGCTGTCAACCGGTAAGGATGCCGACGGAGCAGACGCGGCGTTAGTTGCATCATTATTGCATTTCGGAAAAACCACGATACGCGAAATAAAGAAACACGCCGAATCAAAGGGAGTAAGGGTCAGATGGTAGTCGCTTCTATTGATATACAGAACGGCAAGGTAGTTCAGCTCAAACAGGGTTCCGAATTAATTTTACAGCGGGACAATGCCGTTGAGCTTGCCGAAGAATTTGATCGCTATGGCGAAATTGCCGTTATCGATCTTGACGCCGCAATGGGTGGAGCCACAGGTTCTCTGAGCAGCAATATCGAAATGATTAAACCCCTGCTCCGCAAGGCCGAGTGCCGGGTGGGCGGCGGTATTCGTACGCCGGAGCAGGCAAAGGAACTCGTGAGCCTTGGGGCGCGAAAAATAATTGCAGGCTCCACCTGTTTTCGCAATCCCGAAAAAAAAGGCGTTGGCATTGCCGGCGGGGAATTTACTGTCAATATACCATTTCTCGAAGGGCTTGCAAAAAAGATAGGCCGTGAGCGGGTGATCGTTGCCGTAGATGCACGGAAAAACGCAAACGGAAACAATGAGATTGTCGTAGACGGCTGGAAAACTCCCACGGG